>JBKPRF010000058.1:0-6016 GCA_046734475.1 Chloroflexota bacterium | reverse complement strand
GCGGCCGCCGGCGTGGCCGGCGGCTCGGCCGCCTTCGTCGACCCGGCCCGGGCCGAGGCGGACCTCGGCCGGCACGTCCGGATCCCGTCGATCACCGGCTCCGAGGAAGCGATCCAGGCGGAGATCGAGCGGCTTTTCCGCGAGATCGGCCTGCGAACCGAACGCGTCGAGACGGATCCCGCCACCCTCGCCGCCGACCCGGACCATCCGGGCCAGGAGATGCCACGGACGACATTGCCCGTCGTGTTCGGCCGGCTCGGCAAGCCCGGCGGCCGGCGGGTCCTGCTCGTCGGCCACGTCGACGTCGTCCCGATCGGCGATCCGGCGTCGTGGACTGTCGATCCGTGGTCGGGTGAGGTCCGCGATGGCCGGCTCTACGGCCGCGGCGCCTGCGACATGAAGGGCGGCGTGGCCTCGATCCTCGAGGCCGTGCGCGCGGTCATGGCCTCGGGCGCCGCCGATCGCTTCGAGGGCGAGCTGCTCGTCGTCTCGGTGCCGTCCGAGGAGGACGGCGGCCAGGGCATGCTCGCCGCGATCCGGGCCGGCGCAACCGGCGACGTGGCGGTCATCACCGAACCCACCGCGGTCGACGGCGAGCACATGGAGATCGTTGTTGCGCACGCCGGCGCGATCACCTTCACGCTGACCGTCCCCGGTCGCGCCGCGCATGCGTCGGTCCGGCGCGAGGGTGTGTCCGCGCTCGACAACCTCTCGTACCTCGTCGCGGCCCTCGCCGACGACGAGCGCCGGCGGAACGAGCGCGAGACCGATCCGCTGATGACCGGCCTCGGGCTGCCGTACCCGACGATCGTCGGGATGGTCTCCGGCGGCGACTGGCCCTCGACCGTCATGGACCGCGTCGTCGCGCAGGGTCGGTACGGCGTGAAGCTGGGCCAGACGTGGCGCGACGCTGAGGCCGATCTCCGCGAGGCAATCGAGGAAGCCGCCGACGGGCATCCCTTCCTGCGCGACCACCGCCCGACGATCGAGATCAGCGGCGGCCGGTTCTCCTCGGCTCGCGTCCCGGCCGATCATGGGTTGCCGGTGGGTCTTGCCGCGGCCGCCGAGGCCAACCTGGCCCGGCGGCCGAATCTCATCGGCGTGCCCTACGGGGCCGACATGCGGCTGCTCGTCAACGAGGGCCGGACGCCGACCGTGATCTTCGGCCCGGGCGACATCCATGTCGCCCACTCGGCCGATGAGTGGACCTCGCTACAGCAGGTCGTCGATTGCGCCCGGACCCTCGCCGGCTGGCTCGAACGCGAGCTCCTGCCGGCGTGAGGTCGCGCCGGGCGCCGCGCCCAGGGCCCGCCGCTGAGACACCAGGACGATGATCGGAATCGCCACGAGCCCTGCGCCGAGGAGGCTGAGGCCGGTGTAGCCGGCGCCCGCGACGATCACCCCGGAGCCGAGGCTCGCCACCGCCGAGGTGCTCCAGATGAGCGCGTCGGCGAAGCCCTGCAGCCGCGTGCGCTCGGCCAGCCCGAGCCCGGAGGACAGCATCGCCGAGCCGGCGACGAAGCCGAGGTTCCACCCGAACCCGAGCAGGAACAGCGCCACGAAGAGGATGTTGCCGCCGTCGGGCGGGGCGAGCGCGGCGAGGAGGCCGGCCGTGATGAGGACGGCAGTGCCGGCGAAGATCGTCGCGACCGGTCCGAATCGCTCCGTGAGCCGGCCCGAGACCGGCGCGAGGGCATACATCCCGAACGTGTGCCCGCTGAGCACGAGCCCGACCGCGGCCAGGCCGTGGCCATGGGCGGTCATGTGCAGCGGCGTCATGGTCATGATCAGGACCATCGTGAACTGACCGAACACGAGGGCGACGAGGGACGCGATCACGCTCGGGCGGTCGAAGAGCTCGCGGAGCGAGGTCGGTGCGGCCGACGGATGGTGGATCGCCGATTCGTCGGCGAGCGCGTACGGATCGGGGCGGAGCAGCGTGAACGACAGGAACGCGGCGAGGCCCACGAACAGGACCGGCACGAGGTACGGCCCGACGAGCGCCGGCAGCCCGGCGCCCTTCGCAAGGTCGCCTGCGATCGGCACGAGCCACGGACCGGCGACGCTCCCGACGGTGGAGCCCCAGACCACGAAGGCGATCGCCGATGCCCGTTTGGCAACCGGGACGAGGTCCGCGGCGGCATAGCGCGACAGGAGGTTCGAGCTGTTGCCGAAGCCGATGAGGAACGTGCCGAGGAGGAGCAACGGGAATGACCGGGCCAGGACCGCGATGGCCGAGAGGATCGCACCGCCCACCCCGATGACATAGCCACTTGCGAGCCCGAGGCGGCGGCCGCGGCGGGCCATGAGCGCCGACAGGGCGAGCGCGCCTGCGGCCGCGCCGAGGACGACTGTCGATGCGGGTGCGCCCGCGAGGGTGGGGGAGCCGAGCAGGTCCTGGGCGACGATCGTCCCGACCGTGACGGCGGCGATGTGACCGGTGCTGCCGAGGGCGACCCCGGCGGTCAGGACCCAGCGAGTCCGCCGTCGCGCGCGATCGCGGGCCGGTGCGTCGAGGTCGACGCGTTCGTGGCCGATCGCCGTCATCCGAACAGCGCCTCGAGGGCGTCGTCGAAGACCTCGGTGTGGCGGTCGACGTCGGCCTCCCTCGTCTCGGGCGACATGAGGGCCATGTTGTGGAATGGCGTCAGGAGGATGCCGCGGTTGAGGCACCAGAGGTGGAGGAACCGCTCCAGCTCCGGGTCGGCGTGGGCGATCTGGTCGGCGCCGTCGCGCGCCGGAGCGGGCATGAAGTGGTACTCGGCCCGGGCGCCGAGGCGAGTCACGTTCCACGGTGCGCCGTGCCGCCGGATCGCTTCGGCCGCGCCCCGTTCCCAGCGCTCGGCGAGCGGGATCATGCGCTCGAAGGCCGCGGCGGTGAGGACCTCGGCGAGCGTCGCCCGGATCGCCGCCATCGACAGGGCGTAGCCGGCGAGCGTCCCGCCGATCCCCTCGACGTCGACGTCCTCGAGCATCGTGCGGTCCGCCAGCCGGTCGGCCACGTCCCGCGTGACGCCGTAGGCCGCTGACGGGATGCCGCCGCCGATCGTCTTCCCGATGACGACCACGTCCGGGTCCAGTCGCCGGCCATCGGTGAGCGGCCCGCCGGTGATCCCGCCCGGCCCGGCGCAGATCGTGTGGGTCTCATCGTGGATGAGCAGCGTCCCGTGGCGGCGCGTGACGTCGCGGACCCCGTCCAGGTAGCCGTCGTCGGGCAGGACGATCCCGATGTTCGTGAGGGCCGGTTCGATCAGGAGGGCCGCGACCTCGTGATCGGCGAGCGCTCGATCGAGCGCGTCGAGGTCGTTGAACGGCACGACCCTGGTGGTCCGGGCCGGGTCGACCTGGGGACCGAGGTTGCCGCGCCGGGCGACGACCCGGCCGGCGTCGTCGAGGACGGCGAGGGTCTCGTCGACGGTGCCGTGATAGCAGTACTCATGGACCGCGATGAACGGCCGGTCCGTGATCGCGCGGGCAACCCGCAGCGCGAAACGGTTCGCGTCGGTGGCGGTGATCGTGAACTGCCACAGCGGCACGCCGAAGCGGCGCGTGAGCTCCTCGCCGGCCCAGGCCGCGTCCTCGGTCGGGAGCATGTGGGTGATGCCCCGCCGAAGCTGCCGCTCGACCGCGGCGATCGTGGCGGCGGCGCCGTGGCCGGCCATCGCCCCCGTGTCGCCGAGGCACAGGTCGATGTACTCGAGCCCGTCGACGTCACGGGCGTGGGCGCCCTGCGCCGACTCGAGGAAGATCGGGTAGGGGCCGGCCCATTTGACCATCCAGGTCATCGGCACGCCGCCGACGAGGCTGGCTTTCGCCCGTTCGTGGAGCTCGCGGGACCGCGGGTGCGCCGTCGCGAACGCTCGATGCTCCGCTTCCGTGAGAGCGGCCAAGCGCCGACGTTCGACGGTGAACGCGGGTAAAACCGAGCTCGGCCTCACCGCCGGAGCCTATCGAAGTCCGAACCCGATCCCAGGCGGATGGCCGGACATGCCATACCGAACTGTGGAGAGGCTTAGGCGGTATCGACTGTCCCCGGGATGCGCGCTACGAGGTCAGGCCTCGTGGCGCGAAGGGCAGCGCTGCTGGGGCCCATGGAGGGAAGTGACGGCGAGGAGCTCGGACCCGGTCGGCCGAGGCTCGCGCACGCGTCTGGCTGGGCGCCTAATCGAACTGAGGCGTTGGTATGGCATGGACGCGGCGGCCGATTCGTTCAGCGTCGGCTGCCGAGTCGAAAGCGGGCCGCGGAACTTAGTTCAGGCGGCGGCGGAAGCCACAGACCGGGCAGCTCGCCAGGCCCCGCTCGAGATCGAGCTCGAGGAGCGTGGCGCAGCCATTCGTGTCACAGAGCAGACGGTGGGTACCGACGCTCCTCCGCCGCAGGCGCCGCATCGAAGCGGACCGCCCCACGACGGAGCTGTGGAGGTTGCGCGAAAGCATTCATTGATCCTTCTGGCCGCAGCGCTCCGACGGGTTGGGTCGGGCGGCGGTCCGTGTGGCGGCGTCGCGGTGTGGGGCGACGGAGCCGTTGCTTGGTTGCCGGTGCAGACCGCGGGAGCCCTTTCGCTCCACCAGCGGTTCGTTGGTCGGCTTCTCTCGATACGCTATTGAGGATGAGACCGGCTCCCCAACCTGTCAACATGACCTGTTGAGGAGTCTCAACCGAGCCTGTATCACGGCTTGGTTGCCCGCAATGACCTGATCGTTCATACGTCCGGGCGGTACCGCGAACCAGGCCTCGCCACGCCCGTCTGCAGCTGGAGATATGCAGTTGATGCGCGCCCTCCCTCGACTCGTCCTCGCGTTGATCCTCGCCCTCGCGGCGGCCAGCGGCTTCGGCCAGGCCGTCCTCGCGGCCGACAGCCTGACCGTGACGACGCCGTATCCGGCCGTCGTCGTCGGGCCCGGCTCGAAGGTCTCGTTCGAGCTGACGATCAAGACGACGCCCGCGGCGCGGGTCGATCTGAGCCTGTCGGGCGTGCCCTCCGGCTGGCAGGCGACGATCCGCGGCGGCGGCTTCGACATCCAGGCCGTGCAGACCGACGGCAAGGACCCGACGACGGCCTCGGTCGACGTCACCGTTCCCGCCGATGCCAGCGGCAAGTCGACGATCACGTTGACCGCCAAGGCCCTGGGCCAGACCGTGGTCGTGCCGCTCGATGTCGAGGTCGAGGCCTCGGCCGCCGGCGACGTCACGCTGACCACGGACGTGCCGACCCAGAAGGGCACCTCGTCGACGAACTTCACGTTCAACCTGACGATCGACAACAGCACGTCCCAGGACCTGACCTTCTCCGTCAACGCCCAGGGGCCGGCCGGCTGGACGGTCGACGCGACGCTGACCGGCTCCTCGACCACGGCGAGCGCGATCGTCAAGGCCGGCAGCACGGCCGGCGTCACGATCACGGCCAACCCGCCCGACGGCGTCGCGGCCGGCCAGTACCCGATCGACGTCACGGCGACCGCCGGCGGCAAGGAGTACCCGGCCGAGCTGGGCGTCGAGATCACGGGCAGCTACGCGCTCGTGATGTCGACACCGAACCTCGTGCTGAGCAACGCCGGCTCGGCTGGCAGCGTCACGGACCAGGCGCTGACCCTGACCAACAACGGGACCGCCGACATCACCAACGTGACCATGTCCGCCAGCGGCCCGACGACCAACTGGAAGTTCGACTTCGACCAGAAGACGATCCCGACGATCGGTGCCGGCCAGACGGTCAACGTCACGGCCAAGGTCACGCCGGCGGGTGACGCCATCGCCGGGGACTACAACCTCGTCTTCACCGCGAGCGGCGACCAGTCGACGTCGGCGACGCAGACCATCCGGTTCACGGTCCAGACATCGCCGATCGGCGGGCTCATCGCCCTGGCCCTCGTCGTGGTCCTGGCCGCGGGCCTGTGGTACGTCTTCCGCCGCTACGGTCGGCGGTAGGCAGCCGCCGATGAGTCCGACCGAACGCCGGCAGGCGTCGGCCAGCGGCCCGAGCTCGCGGCGGTCGCGCCTCAAGGCGCGAGCGGC
>JBKPRF010000057.1:0-6595 GCA_046734475.1 Chloroflexota bacterium | reverse complement strand
ATCACGTTGCCACCATCGCCCTGCGGGAACATCGCGCCCGGAAAGAGCTCGACGAGATGCAGCGGATCGATCACGCCGCGACCCTGGACCTGCCGAGTCGGTTCGACGTCCGCGGCAGGGCGTCGCGCAGCTCGAGGAACGCGGGGTAGTTCGTCGCCACGGTGACGGGTCCGGGCGGGCAGGCCCTGATGGCCTCGAACGGATCCGGGATCGCCGTCACGTCGAGGCCGGCCAGCTCCAGCCGGAGGGCGATGTCGTGGGCCCGAACGCCGGTGGCGATGACGCGCCGGCCGGCGAGCCGCTCGATGGGCGCCTCCCAGACGAAGCTCGTGTCGCGGGCATTGAGGTCGCCGCGAGCGGTGATGTCGAACACGACCGCGTCGTCCGAGGCCTCGATGATGTCGACGCTCTCCTGCCAGCTCGCCGGGTTCTTGCTGAGCAGCAGGCGGACATCGCGACCGTCGAATGACCATCGGACATACCGCCCGTCGATGTCCGCGATCGTGCCGAGCGCGCGAGCCGCCGCGTCGGCGGGCACGCCGAGCTGAACGGCCGTGGCGAGCGCGAAGAGCGCGTTGACCTCGTTGACCTGGCCGGGCATGCCGAGCTGGAGCTGGACCTCGACGCCGGGGCCGTGGACGATCCCGTCGCGGAGCGACCACGTGGGCGTGGGCCGGCGCTGCCCGCACGTGTCGCACCACCAGTCATCGCCCTCGCGCCGGATGGTCACGAGGTCATCGCGGCAGACGAGCCCGTCGCCCGCCCAGCGGTGGCCGCCGGCCACCCAGACGAGCTCGATGGGCGCCTTCCCCTGATCGCGATCCCGCCCCTCGCCCCCGATCATCACCGGCCGCAGCGACCACACCACGAGCGGGTCGTCCGCGTTTGCGACGATCGTCATCGGCCAGTCGATCCGGCCGAACGTCTCGCGCCAGTGCCGGACGAGGCGCTTGTAGCGGACCCCCCGCTCGAGGTAGTCGCGGGCGATGTTCATGAGGGTCAGGACGCGCGGCCGCGTCGCGCGGGCGATGGGGCCGAGGTACAGCTCGTCGGCCTCGAGGATCGCGTACGGCGCCCGGCGCGCGCCGTCGAGCGCGACGATGAGCCCCGATTCCATGTTCGAGCCGCCGTCGTTGTGGGCGACCGGTCCGAGCGTCCGCACCGCGGCGGCGAGCATCGTCGTCGTCGTGCTCTTGCCGTTCGTCGCCGAGACAATGGCTGTCGTCCGGCCGGCGGCCAGGCGCCGGAGGGTCCCTGGATCGACCCGCGTCGCGATCGCCCCGCCGATGACGGTGCCGCGACCGCGGCCGAGCGCCGCCGAGAGGCCGCTGGCCAGCCGGCTCGCGAGAAGCCCGAGGCGCGTCCGGAGCGGCAGGTCGCCAACTGGCACGGGCCGAGGCTAGCAGCGGGCGCGGGGCGGGCGCCTCCGCGACATGGCACCATCCGGGCGTGAACGGCCGCGCCGCGTGACATCCGCCTCGAGCTCGCGCGGCGTCCTTCGCGATATGGACGTCCGCGCGATGCTCCGCGACGCCCGGACCCGGCTCGTCCTGACGAGCGGCACGCTCCTCTTCCTCGAGCTCGTCCTCATCCGCTGGATCCCGGCCGAGGTCCGCTACATCGGCTTCTTCAGCAACTTCGTGCTGATGGCCTCGTTCCTCGGGATCGGGTTGGGGATCCTCCTCGGCCGGCGCTTCCAGATCGATTCGATCGCGGTCTTCCCGTTCCTGCTGCTGGCGATCGTCGGCCTGATCTCGAAGGCCCAGCTGAACGTCCAGGTCCACGACCCGAACGAGATCTTCTTCGGCCTCGCCGAGTCGAGGGCCGCCGACGTCAACTTCCTCGTGCTGCCGCTCGTGTTCGTCCTGGTCACGGCGATCATGGCCAGCCTCGCGCTGCCGCTCGGTCCGCTGCTCCGCTCGATGCCGCCGCTGAAGGCCTACGCCTTCGACATCGCAGGCTCGATGGTCGGGATCGCCGGCTTCGTGGCGCTGTCGTCGAGTGGGACGGAGCCACTGCTGTGGTTCGCCGTGGTGGCCATCCTCGTCACGGTCCTCTCCGCCGGCACCGGACTCGGGGTCCGGCGGATCCCGTCGGTCCTGGCGCTGCTCGGCGTCGTCTGGCTGGCACAATCCGCGCCGCACCAGATCTGGTCGCCCTACTACCGGATCGACACCTATACCGGCGGCAACGGCCAGACCTACATCAACGTCAACGGCATCCCCCACCAGGCGCTCCATCCGGTCAACGAGGACAAGGAGCCGTTCTACGACCAGCTCTACAAGTGGTTCCCGGATCGGACGTACGCGAACGTCCTCGTCGTCGGCGCCGGCTCCGGCACGGACACCGCGATCGCCCTGTCGCACGGCGCCGGCCACGTCGACGCGGTCGAGATCGATCCGGCGATCCAGCGCCTCGGCCAACAGCAGCACCCGGACCACCCGTACCAGGATCCGCGGGTCACGCCGTACATCAACGACGGCCGGGCCTACCTGCGCAGCACGGACAAGAAGTACGACCTGATCATCTTCGCGTTGCCGGACTCGCTCACCCTGGTCAGCTCGACCGCCAACATCCGGCTCGAGTCGTTCCTGTTCACCGAGGAGGCCTTCGCGAGCGTCCGCGACCATCTCGCGCCGGACGGGATCTTCGTCCTCTACAACTACTACCGCCAGCCGTGGCTGATCTCGAAGATCGGCGGGATGCTCCAGGAGACATTCGGCACACCGCCGATCGCCCGGACCTTCATCGCGACGATGGCGATCATGGCCGACGGTCCCGGAATCGCGGCGCTCGACGGCAAGGCCCCGCCCGGCGACGGCGTCGATCCCATCCCGGCGGCGACGGCCGACGGCGGCGTCGCCCCGAAGGCGGCGACCGACGACTGGCCGTTCCTCTACCTGCGCCAGCCCGACATCGCGCCGTATTACCTCTCGGCGCTGGCGTTCGTGCTGGTCGTCGCGGTGGTGCTGGTCCTGGGCGGGGCCCGCCTCGGCGGGACGGCGATCCGGCGGTTCAGCCCGCACTTCTTCGTGCTGGGCTCGGCGTTCCTCCTCCTCGAGACGCGGAGCCTCGTCAGCTTCTCGCTGCTGTTCGGCTCGACGTGGCTGGTCAACGCCCTCGCCTTCTTCGCGATTCTCGCCTCGGTGCTGCTCGCGATCCTCGTGAACGCCCGGCTTCGGCTGCGCCGGCCGCTCGTCCTCTACAGCCTGCTGTTCGTGGCGCTGGCGGTCGCGTTCGTCATCCCGCCCGAGGAGCTGCTGATCGATCCGGTATGGCTCCGCTACTCGCTCGCCGCGATCCTCGCCTTCGCCCCGGTGTTCTTCGCGAACCTCGTCTTCACGTACTCGTTCCGCGATACCCGGACTGCCGACATGGCGTTCGCCTCGAACCTGCTCGGGGCCATGGTCGGAGGCGCGCTCGAATACCTCGCGCTGCTGACCGGCTACCGGGCCCTGCTCATCGTCGTCGCCGCGCTGTACGCGGTCGCGTGGCTCTTCGCCAACCGCTGGCGCCGGCTCGCCGACGTGGACCTCGCCCCAGAGCGCGACGGCCTCACGACCGACGACCCGCATGTGGAGCTGCCTGCCAGCGCCGGCTGACCCGATCGGCCCCTGACGTTCGGGTCAGGGGTGCCTGCAGGCACCGGGCCGGTACAATGCCGCGGCCTCCTCGAAGCGAGGAGCGCGTCGAGGTACGGGCGCCTCGACCGGCGGCCGCCCAACCGTCTGACACCCGCCCACGAGGGATCGCCGCCATCCGTCTCCCCGATCGCCTGTCCGCGTTGGGTCGCGCGCTGCCGTCGCGCCGCAACCGCCACGCCCAGGTTTTCTGGTCCGCGCTCTGGCCGGGGCTCGGCCAGTACCTCGCCGGCGCGCGCGTCGCGGGCCTCGTCCTCGCGATCCCGCCGCTCGTGCTCCTCGGGCTCGGCCTCGTGGCGGTCCTCGCCCCCGACCGGCTCGGGCGGCTCGCGCTGCTCCTCGACCCCGCGGTGCTCGCCGCCGTCCTCACGATCGAGCTCGTGCTGCTCGGCTGGCGCGTCATGGCGATCACGGATGCGTTCGTTCGCGGCAATGGGGCGCGCATCGGGCGGTCGGCCGCGTTCTCCGCCATCGGCCTGCTGTTCGTGCTCGTCCCGAGCGTCTACGCCGCCTATCTGACCGAGGTCGCGCGCCAGGCCGCGCTGCAGGTCTTCGCGACCGTCGAGGCGCCGTACGTGCCCCCGATCGCCTCCGACGACCCGGTCGACATCGGCGACCCCGACTTCGGTCGCTCGAAGCTCGCGTTCGACCCGCCGCCCGACCTCGGCCGGTTCACCGTGCTCCTCATCGGCAACGATTCGGGCGCCGGCCGCGACCATGCCCTCACCGACACGATGATCGTGGCCTCGCTCGACCCGATCGCCCGCTCGGTCTCGATGGTCTCGGTGCCGCGCGACATGGTCGACGTGCCGCTCGGCGACGGCCGGGTGTTCCGCTCGAAGATCAACAGCCTCGTCTCGTACGTCCGCCTGAACCCCGACAAGTTCCCCGGCGCGCCATCGGGCGAGGCGGTCCTCGGGGCGGCGCTCGGGAACATGCTCGGGGTCCACGTCGACGGCTGGGCCGAGATCAACCTGCCGGGCTTCGTCCACGTCGTCGACGCCCTCGGCGGCATCGACGTCTACGTCCGCGACGGCTTCTGCGACGCCCGCTACGACGAGTACGGCATCGACGGCTTCGCGATCACGCCGGGCCGCTACCACCTCGATGGCGAGCAGGCGCTGGGCTATGCCCGGATCCGGAAGGCCGCCGGCGAGGACGACTTCACCCGCGCGGCCCGCCAGCAGGAGATCGTCGTGGCCGCCCGCGACCGGATCGTGGCGGGTGGCTTCCTGAGTGACCCGGCGGGCTTCATCCAGGCGATGGGCCAGCTGGTCACGACGAGCCTCGAGCCCGCGACCCTCGCCGACTACGTCGACCCGGCGGCCGCCATCACCCGCGATCACGTCTTCCGCCAGGTCATCCAGTACCCGCTCGTTCACGGGACGTCCGGCGATCCCCGCGGCTCGATCCAGATCCCCGACCTGGCCGGGATCCACGCGGTGGGTGTCGCGGCGTTCCCGGCGGCCGGCACCCTGCCGGTCGGGCTCGAGACGATCCCGGAGGACCCCGGCGGCAAGACCCGCACGACGCTGCCGAAGGCGACCTGCACGGTCCCGGCGACCCCGGCCCCGACGCGAACGCCCTCGCCGACCCCCAGCCACACGCCGACGCCCCAGCCGATCGCGACCCCCGAGCCGTCGCCGACCGACAAGCCCGGCCCGCCGACGCCCGAGCCGAGCGCGAGCCCGTAGCCTCCGCGCCCCGGGAATCGAAAAGGCCCCCGATGATCGGGGGCCTTCGAGCTTGTGGGTTTGGAGGTCAGCTGCCGGCGTCGTCGCCCTTGAGCCCGCCGGGCTCGCTCGGAGCGCCGGTTGGATGATCGGGCTTGTCCGGGGCGTTGCCATGCTGCGCCTTGGCGGCCGCCGAGACGATCGCGCCATGCTGCTTCGCGAGGGCCGAGACGGCCTCGCCGCGGGCCTTGCCGCTGACGTAATCGACGGCCTGTGCGACATCGGACACGGCCGCGCCGTGGCCCTTCGCGACGCCCGACACGCCACCGGCCGCGAGCGCGACGCTCGCCGACAGGGCGACGACGCCAAGCGGCCCGGCGATCAATGGGATGAGTCTTCGCACGAGCGTGGTTCCTTCCGAGCTGCTGTCGATGCTCGAACTCTAGAACGAGGCATCGACCGTTTCGTTTGGCCCCGGCGCAGACCGAAGACGTGCGCGCCTGTCGAGATGATGCGCCACGGAGATTGGGAACGTGTGACGATTTCCCAATGCACCGGCTGATCGGGACCGCTCTCGTCGGCTTCGCGATCCTGCTCGCTGCCTGTGGCCCGTCCACGTCGAGCGTGTCGCCGACGCCGGCGCTGCCGAGCCCCACGCCGCCGCCCGCCGCCAGCCTGGCCGAAGCGCCGAGCCCGACCACGGGCTCGGGATTCGCGTTCGATGCCGAGTCCGTCCTCGGCTACTACGCGTCGAAGGGCTACACCTGCGGCCAGCCGACAGCGAGCGCCCAGGCCGCGGGGTTCTTCTTCACCACGTGCCAGCTCGTCGACCCGGGCGGCCGAACGCTCGTCATCGGCGTCGTCACCGATCCCGACGACGAGCTCGCCGACGGCTTCGCCAGCGTCCATGGGACCGCAGGCGAGACCATCCTCGATCCAGCCGCCGCGCTCGAGCCGCTCGGCGGGTTCCTCGGCGCGATGCTCGGGTCGACGGCCGGCGAGGCGCTCCTGCCGTGGCTCGCGAGCCACATCGGCGACAGCTACGCCGAGACGACGAGCGGCGCCCTGAAGGTCGCCACGTACCTCAAGGACGACGACCACTCGACGATCTACGTCGAGCTCGCGAACGACGCGTATCTCGCGGCGCCCAAGCCGAGCCCCTCCGTTCCGGCGGCCTCACCGAGCCCGTAATGGAAACGGCCGAGGGTTGCCCCTCGGCCGTTCGACTGTCCCTCGTCAACCGGGCGATGCCCGGCCTCGTCACTCCCCGAGGTACGGCTC
>JBKPRF010000056.1:0-3581 GCA_046734475.1 Chloroflexota bacterium | reverse complement strand
CCTTCACGACGTCCGCATCGGCGACACCGTCACCGACGCGACGAACCCCGCCACCGAGCAATTGCCGGGGTATAAGCCGATCCAGCAGATGGTCTACTGCGATTTCTATCCCTCCGGCGAAACGCAATATGACGAGCTGCGCGACGCGATGGATCGATTGTCACTCAACGACAGCTCCTTCAGCTTCGAACCGGAGTCGAACGATGCGCTGGGCTTCGGCTTCCGATGCGGCTTCCTCGGCCTCCTCCACATGGAGATCGTCCAGGAGCGGCTCGAGCGCGAGTTCGACCTCGACCTCATCGCCTCGGCGCCGTCGGTCGAGTACGAGGTCGTCCGGGTCCAGGGCCGTGAGGTCGTCCGGGTCGACAACCCCTCGAAGCTGCCGCCGGTCGCCGAGATCGAGGAGATCCGCGAGCCCTGGGTCCGCCTGTCGGTCGTCACGCCGGCGACGTACATCGGGCCGCTCATGGAGCTCTCGACGAACCGTCGCGGGACGTTCGTCGATCTCGAGTACATCGACCCGACCCGCGTCCTCATGCGCTTCGAGCTGCCGCTGGCCGAGCTCATCGTCGACTACTACGACCAGCTCAAGACCCGGACGGCGGGCTACGCCTCGCTCGACTACGAGGAGATCGGCTACCGGCCCGGCAACCTCGTGAAGCTCGACGTGCTCGTGGCCTCCGAGCCGGTCGACGCCCTCTCGATGATCGTCCACCGTGACCAGGCCGCCTCGCTCGGACGGACCCTCGCCGCGCGACTCAAGGAGCTGATCCCGCGCCAGATGTTCGAGGTCCCGATCCAGGCCGCCGTCGGGGCCAACGTCATCGCCCGCGAGACGGTGCGGGCGATGCGCAAGAACGTGCTGGCCAAGTGCTACGGTGGCGACATCACCCGCAAGCGGAAGCTCCTCGAGAAGCAGAAAGAGGGCAAGCGACGCATGAAGCGGGTCGGTTCCGTCGAAATCCCCCAGGAAGCCTTCCTGGCGATGCTGCGCACCGACGAGGCCTGAGCACCCGATGGAAGAGACGATCCGCTGGCTCATCGGGCTAGGACTGACGCTGCTGCTCGTCATGCTCCGGCTCGAGGCCAACGTCTTCGGCGCAGCCGAGTACGACGAGCCGGTCGCCGGCCGGGGCCGGCCCCTCCTGCGGCGCCTCGCGTGGTACGTCCTCGGCCTCGGTGGGATCGCCGCGCTCCTCCTCGTCCATCCCAACGCCGGCTTCGATCTCCGCCTCACGGTCGGCTCGCGGGTATCGATCCTGCTGGGGCTGGCGCTCGGGCTCGGTGGCGTGGCCCTCGCGATCGGCGTGGCCTGGATGCGCTATCGCCGGATCCGGCTGCCCGACGTCATGGCGTACCCCGGGGCGCTCACGAACGAGGTCCTCACGGCGTTCATCGACGAGGCAACCTTCCGAGGCGCCCTGCTCGGCTACCTCATCTGGCTCGGGACGCCGCTCAACCTGGCGATCCTCGCCCAGGCCTTCGCGTACACGCTGTGCACCCGCCTCGGGGCGCCCGGCCGGGACCGCTACATGTTCATCCTGGCCCTGCTCATCGGGCTTGTCGGTGGCTGGGTGACGGACTACACGCAGGGGATCGGCGCGGCCTTCCTCGGCCACGCGATCACCCGGGTCGCGATCTTCCTGAGCACGGGCCATGCCGGCCAGCTCGCGCCGCGCGGCACCGAGCCGGAGGAGGTCGAGCGGCGACGGGCGGCCCCCCTTGGCTGGCGAGCGGTCGAACGCGGGACACGCGACCCATCGCTCCGAGAGCCACGATCCTGATCGCGGCCCGGCCGCCGGTCGGCCTGTACATCCACGTTCCGTTCTGCCTCTCGGTCTGTCCGTACTGCGACTTCGTCGTCTACGGCGGTGCGGCGAGCCGCGGCCCGCGGAACCGGGTCGACGCGTTCGTGGCTGCGGTCATCGCGGAGCTCGGCCTGCGGGCGGACGAGCTCGTCGGACGCTGGGGCCGGGATCGGCCGCCGCTGCGCTCCCTCTACCTCGGTGGCGGGACGCCGTCGCTGCTCCCGGCCGCGACGGTCGCCGAGATGATCGGAATCGTCCGCGAACGCTACGGGCTGGCGCGCGACGCCGAGGTCACGATCGAGGTGAATCCCGGTCCGGACGAGCGCGGCGATGCCGGGGCGTTTGCCGAGGCCGGTATCACGCGACTGTCGATCGGCGCCCAGAGCCTGGATGCGGACGAGCTGCGCGGGCTCGGCCGGCGTCATCGCCCGGAGGATGTCGCGGCGACGGTCGCCGCGGCGCGCGCGGCCGGGATCGCCTCGGTCAGCCTCGATCTCCTCTATGACGTCCCCGGCGCGTCGCTCGAGAGCTGGGCGGCAACACTCGACGCGGCGTTCGCGCTGGAGCCGGACCACCTCTCGCTGTACGCGCTGACGCTCGACGATCCCGAGGCCGAGGGCCTCACGGCCGAGAGCGGCGACCATCTGCCGGTCCGCCCCGGAGCTCGACGCTGGCGGGAGCGCGCGCGACCGCGCCAGGACGACGACCGCGCGGCGGCGATGTACGAGCTCGCCGATCGGCGCCTCGCGGCGGCGGGCTACCGCTGGTACGAGCTCAGCAACTGGGCCCGGCCCGGGCAGGAGAGCCGTCACAACCTCGCCTACTGGCGGCGCGAGCCCGTCGAGGCGGTTGGGCCCGGAGCGCACGCGTTCGACGGCGAGACGCGGCGCTGGAACGCCGCCCGGCTCGACGGCTATGTCGCGGCCCTCGCTCCCGTGGCCGGTGCACCGAGCCTGCCGCCCGGCGGCAGCGAGACCGTCGATGGGGCGACGGCGACCGCCGAGACCGCGGTCCTCGCGCTCCGAACGGCCAGGGGCCTGCAGCTCGACGACACGATCGGCCCTGACCCGCGTCTCGCCGCGGCGATCCCGTGGGCTCTGGACAGCGGGCTCCTCGAGGCCGTGACCGGCGGCTACGCGCTCACGCTCCGCGGGCGGCTGCTGTCGAACGAGCTGTTCAGCCGGCTCGTGTGATTCGGGCCCTCGCGGAGGGTTGCCGCCGGCGTTGACACTCGCCCGTTGCCGGGCTACGATGCCGACATCGCAGTTAGCACTCTGGTAGGGAGAGTGCTAACGACCCCGACTGCCGCACCAGATCAACAGGAGAAACCGGCCTTGGCGCGTCGGATCCGTCGCTCCAACGGCCCTTTGGACCTCCGCTCCCAGGCGATCCTTCGGGCCGTCATCGAGGAATACGTCACGACCGCGACGCCGGTCGCGAGCCAGGCGCTCGTCGAGCGCTACGGCCTCGGCGTGTCGAGCGCGACCGTGCGGAACATCCTCGCCGAGCTCGAGCTCGCCGGCCTGCTGACCCATCCTCACACCTCGGCCGGCCGGATTCCGACCGACGAGGGCTACCGCTGGTACGTCGAGACGATCATCGACCAGGCCCTCATGCCCGAGGTCGAGCAGCTCATGATCCGGCACCAGTTCGGCCAGGTCGAGTTCGCCAGCGAGCACTGGTTCCGGCTCGCCGCATCGACGATCGCCTCGCTCACCAGGGCGGCCGGGCTCGCAACCCCGGCGAAGCCCGTCGCGGCCCACGTCCGGCGGG
>JBKPRF010000055.1:0-13579 GCA_046734475.1 Chloroflexota bacterium | reverse complement strand
CTCCTGACGACCGCGGGCCACGCGTCCTTCCCGGCGCTCGGCGCGGTCCTCGCGCTCGTCGTGGCCCTCGGCGACTCGGTCCGGCCGCTATCGGGTGGCAGCGGCCTGCTCCTGCTCGCGGTCGGCGTCGTCCTCGTCGGCGTGGCGGCTCTCACCCGGCCGGATCCGCGCGAGGGCCTGGCCGCGTTCATGGTCACGACGTCGGCGGCCCTGTACGTCGGCCTGCTGGGCTATGTCGACCGGCTCGCGAACGCCGGCCCGGCGGTCGACCCGGCGGCGCCGCTCGGGTGGCTCGGGCCGGGGCGGGCCTGGGTCCTCATCCTCGTGCTCGGCGTGTGGGCCTACGACACCGCCGCCTACGTCGTCGGCCGGCGCTTCGGCAGGAACCATTTCATCCCCCACATCTCGCCGGGCAAGACGGCGGAAGGCGTCGGCGGCGGCCTGGCGGCGGCGGTGATCGTGTGCGCCCTCCTCGTGACGGCCGTCGGACGGCCGCTCGTCGGTGGCGCGTTCCTCGGCCTGAGCATCGGGCTCGCCGCGCAGGCCGGCGACCTCGCCGAATCGATGCTGAAGCGGGCCGCCGGCGCCAAGGAGTCCGGCCGGCTCATCCCCGGCCACGGCGGCATGCTCGACCGGATCGATTCGTTCCTCTTCGCGGCACCCGTGGCGTTCCTGTATGTCGTCGCCGCGTTCCGCTGAGGTCCTGGACCGCGTCGTGGACGACCGACCGGTCGGGGTGGCGGTCCTCGGCTCGACCGGCTCCATCGGCCGCCAAGCGCTCGAGGTCCTCGCGGCCAACGCCCGGTTCCGGGTGGTGGCGCTTGCGGCCGGCTCCAACGCCGACCTGCTCGTCGAGCAGGCCCATCGCCTGCATCCGGCGGGGGTGGCCATTGCCAACCCGCGGCGGAGTCTCCCGGTCGCCGACCGGCTGCCGCTCGGCACCGGCCTGGAGCCGGGCGAGGACGCGCTCCTGGCCCTCGCGACCCGGCCGGACGTCGACATCGTCCTCGTCGCGACGGGCGGCGTCGTCAGCCTCCGGCCGGTCCTCGCGGCCCTGGAGGCCGGCAAGGTCGTCGCCACCGCGAACAAGGAGACGCTCGTGGCCGGCGGCCACCTGGTCATGCCCCTGGCCGGGCGTCTCGCGCGAGAGCGGGCCGCGGCCGATCCCCGAGACCCGCTCGCCTCACCCCTCGGCTGGCTCCGGCCGATCGACTCTGAGCACTCCGCGATCTGGCAGTGCCTCGCCGGGGAGGACCTGGCGCGGATCGAGCGGCTGATCCTCACCGCCTCGGGCGGTCCCTTCCTCGATGCGCCGCCGGCGCTCGACGCGGTCACGCCGGAGCAGGCGCTCCGCCACCCGACCTGGCGCATGGGCCACAAGATCACGATCGACAGCGCCACGCTCGTGAACAAGGGCCTGGAGGTCATCGAGGCCCACTGGCTGTACGATGTCCCGTACGAGGCGATCGAGGTCGTGATCCATCCCCAGTCGATCGTCCACTCCGCCGTCCGGTTCTCCGACGGCTCCCTCAAGGCCCAGCTCGGCACACCGGACATGCGCCTGCCAATCCAGTACGCCCTGACCTATCCCGATCGCGGCCCGGCCGCGGCCGCCGCTCCGGAGCTCGCCGAGATCGGCACGCTCGAGTTCCGGGCGCCAGACGAGGCGCGCTTCCCGGCGCTCGCGATCGCCCGCGAGGCCGGTCGACGCGGCCCCTGGGCCACCGCCGCGCTGATCAGCGCGGACGAGGTGGCCGTCGAGCGCTTCCTCGCCGGCTCGTTGGACTTCCCGGGTATCCCGCGCCTCCTCGCGGCCGCGGTCACGCGCTTCGGGAACGGCCGCGGCGCGCCCGACGTCGAGGCCCTCGTGGAGCTGGACGGCACGGTCCGGGCCTGGGCCCGGGACGCCAAGGTGAAGGCCGCGAAACGGTGAACCGCCTGGGCTGGCTCCTGGGGTTCGTGGCCGTCGTCGGCGTGCTCGGTGGCTGGCAGGCCCTCGTCACGCTGCTGCTCTTCCTGCTGATCCTCGGCGTGCTCGTCCTCGTCCATGAGCTCGGGCACTTCATCGCGGCCCGCGCGACCGGCGTGCGTGTCCTCGAGTTCGGGATCGGCTTCCCGCCGCGGGCCAGGGTCCTCGCCAACCGCGGCGACACCGTCTACACCCTCAATTGGCTCCCGATCGGCGGTTTCGTGAAGCTCGCCGGCGAGGATGGTGGCGACGCGGACGACCCGCGCTCCTTCTCGGCGAAGAGCACCCTGACCAAGGTCTTCATCCTCGTCGCCGGCGTGGCGATGAACCTCGTGCTCGCGCTGGTCCTGATGCTCGGCATGGCGCTCGCGGGCGACCCCACGATCGGCATCGGTGTCGCGAACGTCCAGCCGGACTCGCCCGCGGCGCGCGCCGGGCTCGTCGTCGGTGACGTCGTCGAGCGGGTCAACGGCGAGGCCTATTCGGCGCCCCCGTTCACCGAGCTCACGGTCCTGGACGCGCTCCGCGCGCATCCGGACGAGACGGTGATCCTGACCGTCCGCCACTCGGACGGGTCCACCGCGGAGATTCCCGCGACGATCCGATCGGCGGCGGACATCGCGGCCGGCAAGGGGGCCCTCGGCATCACCCGCGGACCCGCGGTCGTCACGCCGGGCGGGATCCGGCACAGCCCCCTCGAGGCGGTCTCGCTCGGCTGGAGCCGAACCGTGCAGGCCACCCAGCTGATCGTCGGCGGCGTGGCCGACCTCTTCGGCAGCCTCGTGACCAACCCGACCGAGCCACCTCCCGGCGCCTCGGGCCCCGTCGGGATCGCCGTCCAGATCGGCGACGTCTTCTTCAACCTCGGACCGCTGTTCACCCTGTACCTGGTCGCGTTGCTGTCGGCGAATCTCGCGGTGGTGAACATCCTGCCGCTACCGCCGCTCGACGGCGGCCGGCTCGTCGTCATCCTCCTGAAGCGCTTCGCCGGGCCGAGGCTCAGCGTCCGGGCCGAGCGGCTGACCTACGTCGTCGGGGCGACGTTCCTCTTCGCGTTCTTCATCTGGCTGACGGCCTTCGACATCCTGCGTCAGGTCGGCGGCACGCCATGACCCGCCTCCGGCGCGCGACCCCTACGGTCGACGTCGGCGGGGTGCTCGTCGGCAGCAGCCAGCCGGTCGTCGTCCAGTCGATGACGAACACCGACACGGCCGACGCGGATGGCACCGCGATCCAGGTGGCCCGGCTGGCCCATGCCGGCAGCCAGCTCGTCCGGGTCACGGTCAACAACGACGCCGCCGCGACGGCCGTGCCGGAGATCCGGCGCAAGCTCGACGACCTCGGCGTCGGCGTGCCGCTGATCGGCGACTTCCACTACAACGGCCATCAGCTCCTGGTCGATCACCCGGCCATGGCGGAGGCCCTGGCCAAGTACCGGATCAACCCCGGCAACGTCGGGGCCAAGCGCCACGACGAGCACTTCCAGACGATCGTCCGGGTCGCCCTGGAGCACGGCAAGCCCGTTCGGATCGGCGTCAACTGGGGCTCGCTCGATCAGCAGCTCCTGACCGATCTCATGAACGAGAACGCCAAGCTGCCCGAGCCGCGCGACGCCCGAGACGTGATGATCGAGGCGATGGTCGAGTCGGCCCTGCGCTCGGCGGAGCTGGCCGAGGCAACGGGCCTGGGCCACGATCGGATCATCCTCTCGGCCAAGGTCTCGGGCGTCCGAGATCTCGTCGACGTGTACCGGATCCTCGCGGCTCGGACGGACCTGGCCCTCCATCTCGGCCTGACCGAGGCGGGCATGGGCATGAAGGGCATCGTCGCCTCCACGGCCGGTCTCGCGATCCTCCTGGAGGAGGGGATCGGGGACACGATCCGGGTCTCGCTGACCCCGGCACCGGGCGGCGAGCGCGAGGAGGAGGTCCGGGTCGCGCAGCAGGTCCTCCAGTCGATGGGCCTCCGAGCCTTCCTGCCGCAGGTCTCGGCCTGCCCCGGCTGCGGCCGGACGACCTCGACGTTCTTTCAGGAGATGGCCGAGCAGGTCCAGGGCTACCTCCGCGATCGAATGCCGGAGTGGCGCGAGACCCACCCCGGCGTCGAGGAGCTCACCGTCGCGGTCATGGGCTGCGTCGTGAACGGGCCGGGGGAGTCGAAGCACGCCGACATCGGGATCAGCCTGCCGGGCACGTTCGAGGATCCCGTGGCGCCGGTATTCATCGACGGCAGGCTCGACCGGACGCTCCGCGGCGAGGGCCTCGTGACGGAGTTCACCGGGATCCTCGAGGACTACGTCGAGCGGCGGTTTCCCTCGAACGCGGCCGCTAACGATCGAGGAGCAGCAGCAGCCCGCAGATGATCGCGAGGCCGGCCGAGAGGAAGGCTGGCGTCATGATCCGCCAGGTCAGCCGGCCGAGCGTGATGCCCGCGTGGCGCGTCCGGTACTCGGCGTCCATCACGAGACTGTCGGCCATCGTCCGGACCGGCCGCGGGGCGCCGTGGCTGACCCGCAGGCGCGCGATCTCGAGTCGATGGGCCGCCAGCGCGTCGGCCGGCGAGGACGCCACGAACCGGGCGACGTAGCTCCGTCGTTCGATGACCTCGCCGCGGGGAAAGTTCGTCTGCAGCCAGGTCCAGTCGGCGAACGCCGTATAGCAGGCCATGAGCGCGCCGAGGAAGCCGGACGGGACGACCGAGACATACGTCTCGCCGGTCGCCTCGCCCCACAGCCATTCGTAGCGGCGCTGGCCGTCGGGCAGGACCACGGTGCGCTCGCCGATCCGGCTGAACCCGAGCGGTGGGAGCTGCTCGAGCACCCGGGCCACGTCCGCCGGGGGCGTCAGCTCGACCGGCCCCGCGTCGGCCATCCGGCGCGTCCGGGTCCCGGCGTAGATCGCCCAGACGCGCACCGCGGGCGGCACGAACCGCAGCAGCAGGAGAATGGCCAGGGCCAGGCCCGCGAGCTCGAGCGTCCGTTCGGCCATCAGCGGGCATCGTAGGCGAGCCGGGGATTGTCCCGGCCGGAGCCCCCGCCATACCATCCGGATTCGGCGTCCGCGGATGGACGGTAGGGAGCGGGAGCGCGGTGACCGACGAGAGGCCTGCAGGCGGTCGCCTGGCGGAGCTCGAGCGGGACCTGGGGACGAGTGGCTCGACGTCGAGCCCGATGTCCGGCATGCGAGTCGCCCTGCTTACCCCACCCGGACGGCTGCCGACCGTCGTGTACGACCCGGGCGCGTGGTGGTCCGAGCTCGTGCGACTCGGCGTCGAACCCCGGCGGCTCGATCTCAACGTCGCCTGGTGGCTGGCGCTGTGCGGGGCGGGCGGTGTGAACCTCGCCCGCTCCGGTTGGCGGAACCGAGTGCCGCGGCTGGGCAGGGCGGCGCGGGTGTCGCCCGCCGCGGCGACGCGGAGCCTCCTCGGGCTCCGGGATCGAGCGTCCTACGCGAGCGCCGATCGCTTCATCGCCGCCGTGACGCCATTTGCGCGATACCTGTCGCAGCTGAATGCGGCCCAGGCCGAGCTCCTCCTCCATGTCGATTTCGGCGCGCGGGTCGTCGGACTCGACTACGGCGACAGCCGCGCCCTGGTTGCCTATGCCCGGCGCCGATCCCGGTTGGCCGGCCTGATCGAGGCCGCGCTCGACCGGGTCGAGGAGCCGGTCGACGTTGCCATCGTGACCGTCTCGCGGCCGGAGGAGCTCCTCACCGCACTCGTCGCGGTCACTCTCCTGAAGCGCCGGCAGCCGGGGGTGCACGCGTGCCTCGCCGATCACAGCCACGAGAACTTCACGCTCGCGACGCACCTTGACCAGCTGCGGGCCAGCGGGGCCCTCGAGGCTGTCTTCGACACGATCGTCGAGCAACGCGACGACCGCGACGTCGTCGTCCCGGACGTCGTCCGCCGGATCGCCGCAGGGGAGGCTCCGGCGGGCTACGTCACGCGACGGCCCGGGTCCGAGCTCGCGGCCACTCCGGTTGCGGCGATGGCTCCCCCGACGCAGACGTTCTGCAGCGAGCCGATCCTCTGGACGCGCCTCAGCCCTCGACGCTGCTACTGGGACAAATGCACGTTCTGCGCCCTGAACGCCAAGTTCGCGGACCGCCGGGCGCCCCCCGTGGAGGCCGTGCCCGAGGCGCTGGATCGGCTCGCTGCCGCGGCCAGCCTGGGTTACCGCACGATCAGCTTCGGCGACGAGGCGCTGTCGCCGACGATCGTCGAGCGCCTCGCGCACGGCATCCTCGAGCGGAACCTCGATATCCGGTGGGCGTGCTGCTGCAAGCTCGAGACCGCGTTCACGCCGGCGCTCTTCAGGCTGATGCGGGCGGCCGGCTGCTACGAGGTGTTCTGGGGCCTCGAGTCGATCTCACCCCGCGTCCTTCGACTGATGCGCAAGGAGGTCCCGGGGCTCGATCGAGCCGGGATCGGCCGGCTCCTGCGCGATGCGGATCGGGCCGGGCTCGGCGTCCATCTCAGCCTCATCGCCGGGTTCCCGGGCGACACCCCGAACGAAGTGATGGACAGCGTGGAGTTCGTCGTCGACACTCTGCGCGACCTGTCGAACGCGACCTTCAATCTCAATCGGTTCATGTTGCTCGATGGGAGTCCGATCATGACCGATCCGGAATCGTTCGGCGTCATTCCGCGACCGGCGACCGGCGATATGCCGTTTCGGCTGGGCTTCGATCTCGTCCCAGACCTCGCCGAGAGCGCCGGCCGCATCGATCAGGCCCTGCCCTGGCTGCAGCAGCACCTGCGCGAAGCGTTGGGATGGTCCCGCTTCGGGTCAGACGTCGGGGCCCGGATGGCGATCGATCTGCACTTCTTCTTCGGACAGGGCTCGATCTTCAAGCAGGCCGGCGGACACCGGTTCACGAACCCCCTGCGGAACGAGGCGGCAGCGGCATGAGCGACGGTGCGGGCGTGTTCCTGACGGGCGCCACGGGCTATTCCGGGCAGGCGGTGGCGGCCGAGCTCGTGCGCCGCGGCCTGCCGGTGCGCGCCCTGGCTCGGAGCCAGGTGTCGATCCCCGGCTGTGAGACGGTCGCCGGCGACCTCAGCGACGTCCGCGGCTTCGCCGCTGCGGTCCGGACAGCCTCGGGCGTGATCCATCTCGGCAGCGCGCGGGGCGAGACGAAGGCGATGGTGACGCGCGACGTCCTCGGCTCTCGCGATCTGATCGCGGCCTGGACCGCCGGGCCATTTGTCTACCCGAGCCATGCCACGGTGTACGGCGTCCCCGAGGCCCAACCGCTGAAGGAGGACCACCCGTTCCACCCGATCGTGCCGTACGACCACGGCAAGATCGCGGTCGAGAAGGACGCCCGGTCAGCCGCCGGCAGCAACGGGCGCGGCCCGGCGATCATCGTGCGCCCATCCCTGATCTTCGCGACGAACGCCCGGCGCGCCGACCGTCAGTTCTTCAGCTGGATCTACATCCTGTGCCGAGCCCGGAAGCGGTTCGTCTTCGACTCGGAGGAGGGTCTCGCGACCTACGGGGCGTCGTTCGTCGGCGAGGCTGACTACGGTCGCGCGGTCGCGGACTCGCTGGCCATCCAGGCATCAGGCGCGTACCACGTCGCGAGCGGGTTCTGCACCTTCCGTGACCTGATCGGTGCGTTCGACCGACAGCTCGGGACACGCTCGGAGTTCGTGGTGCGGCCCGGCGGTCGGACGGAGTCGAACGACGAGATCCGCCTCGGCCAGTCGCGCACCGAGCTCGACACGACCGCATTCACGACCGCGACGGGCTTCGAGCCGCGGCAGACGCTCGATGAGCTCGTCGAGCGCTTCGTCAGCGAGGAGCGCCTGCACCCCGTCTGCTGAGGCGACCGTCAGCCTCGGACCCCGGAGACGGCGCGCTCGGTCTCGACCTCGAACGGGGGTGCACCCACGAGCTTCTTGAGCCCTCGCCACAGGCTGTTCGCGCCGCCGCTCGCCGCAGCACCGGCCGCGCCGGCAGCCGCAGCCGCCGCGCCGGTGAAGGTGTTCCAGCAGTCATGGAGTGACGCGCAGTTGTCGGCGAGGACGGGCGGCGGCGCGGCGAGGAAGGCCACGGCGGTTGCCGCGATCACGAGCGCCGCGCCCGAGGCAGGAATTTCCGGTCGCCGCGCCTTCCGCGCCTCCAGGACGTCGTCGGCCCGGACCAGGAACTCGATGACCAGGAGCCCGATGGCGATGGTCAGGACGAGCGGGAAGAACTGCGACAGCATGAACGGCGGTTGCGCCCCGACGTAGGCCGCGCCGGCGACGACGGAGCCGATCAGGTAGGTGATCAGCACCCCGGCGAGGTACCGGATGAACGGGTGGATCCGGACCAGCCATGGCGCGACGCCCGAGATCGCCAGGGCCCAGAGCGCGAAGGGCCGGGCGACGAGGAGCGCGACGAGCAGGACGCCGATGTCGACGTAGCCGATGACCACGCCGCCGAGTGCGAGGACCAGGAGCGGCGCCGTCAGCGCGCCCCGCGTCAACGCTCGGCGCGGCGTCTCGCTCGGCAGCGCGATCGCCGGAGGACTGGGCGGCACCAGCCGATTGCGCACCGCGTGGACGACGACGGTCATGACGACCGCGGCCACGACC
The DNA here is from genome assembly GCA_046734475.1 of Chloroflexota bacterium. Classification (GTDB taxonomy): domain Bacteria; phylum Chloroflexota; class Limnocylindria; order Limnocylindrales; family CSP1-4; genus UBA5189. The sequence goes on along the minus strand of JBKPRF010000055.1, from coordinate 5,025 downwards.
AGGACGTACCCGAAGCTCTGGAGCGGGATGATCGCCGCGGTGCTCGGCAGCGAGTCCGCCAGCGGGCGCCAGGTGAAGACGGGTCGGATGAGGACCGGCATCGCCAGGGTCCAGATGAAGACGAGGGCCCCGCTGGCGAAGCCGGCGGCCACCTCGGCCGTGAGCACCCGGCCAACGGCGCCACGCCGGAACGGGGACAAGCGGGCCCACAGGTCCATGGCCCGGGCGACCAGCGGGATCTCGACGACCAGGAGCCACAGCAGCCAGAACGACACGACCCGGCCGAGCACGTAGAAGACCTGCTCGTTGACAGGGCGCCCGAGATGGGAGATGAGGCCGACGCCGCGGGCGAGCTCCGGGACGTACGAGATGGCGTGGAACAGCACGAGCCAGACACCGAATGCCGGCGAGATCAGGCCGAGCAGGAGGGCCAGGGCCATGAACAGGAGGGACTCGGTGTAGACATCGAGCCAGGTGAAGGGCCCGTGGATCGGTCCCGACGGATGGAGGACGATCGGCACGGCCGCCAGCGCCGCGGCGGCGAGGACGAGCAGGAGACCGAGGCCCGGGACCGGCAGGCTCCGGAAGACCTCGATGTCCTCGTCGAGGATCGCTCGGAGCCGGGGGTGGAGGCGACCGACCAACCGGGCGGGCCACGCCCACAGAGGCGTCGGTGTCGGCGCGAACACCATCGGCTCCACGGCGGTCGCCGCGACCGGCTGCGGTTGGCGGGACCCGGGATCAGCTGCGCGGTCATCGCTCATTCCGACAGCTCCTTTCGCCAGTTGCGGTCGAGGATCGCCCGGCAGGTCAAGCCGAGGCTGGCCCCGTACACGAGGTGGGCGGTGGCTGAGATGGTGATGAACTCGCCGTAGAACGCGATCCGCAGCCAGTCCGGATAGAGAAGCACCTGGAAGGCTTCCAGGAAGAGCCCCCAGGCCATCCCGCTGAGCCCGGCATACCGCGCCGTCGTGTCGCCATCACGAGCGAGGAGCAGCCCGTAGGCCACGCCGAAGGTGCAGCCGTTGAGGAGATGGAACGACCAGCCCGCGATCTGGCTGGCCACGGCCGGCGCCGATTCGCCCAGCAGCAGGACGCCGAAGAGCCGGGTCACCTCGAACGGGTTGTAGGGCGAGGGATCGAGGACGGACAGGACGGCCTTCGTGCCGTCGTACAGCAGCGTCGCGATGAGCCCGGCTGCAAGCCCGGCTCCGACCAGCCCCGCGAGACGACGGCGTTGGGCTCTCGACGACGTGGCGATCGACACGCCGGCGACGAGAACGAGGATCGTCCCGAACGCGGCGAGACCGAGCGGCAGCGAGACCTGGAAGAGGATGTGGACGAGGAGCGCCGCGCCGCTGAACATGACGACCGGGCCGAGGGCCCAGACGGGCACCCATCGCGGCAACTCGGTCGCCCGCCGACGCACGCACCCACTCCTCCGCTCGGACAGCTGCCCGGTTGGCCGCACGGTACATCGGCCCGGAGCGGGGGGCAACGCTCGGCGACCTCCGTCCCGAAGGAGGCGTGCGGCACGCTGATGTATACTCCGCCCCGAACCGAATGGCCGCCTCGCTACGTGGGTGACCCCCACGTATTTTTTTCGACCGATGACGATTGGAGGGCGACACGACCATGAGTCGAGACTTCGTCGGCGCCCTGCTCCAGCTCAACGCGGAGAAGCAGGTCCCGCGTGAGCAGCTGATCCGGACCGTGGAGGAGGCCATCGCCATGGCCTACCGCCGGATCGCGAATGAAGAGGACATCCACGTCGAGATCAACAGCGACACCGGCGGGATCCGCGTCTACCGCGCCCGCTGGGCGGTCGACGAGGTCGAGGACCCGCTGACCCAGTTCAGCCTCGACGAGGCCCGTCGGATCAAGCCCGACGTCCAGCGCGGCGAGCTCGTCGAGACGGAGGAGCTCGATGGTGACGCCTTCGGACGGATCGGCGCCCAGACCGCCAAGCAGGTCGTCCTGCAGCGGCTCCGGGAGGCCGAGCGCGACGTCGTCTTCGACCAGTTCGCGAGCCGCGAGGGCGAGCTCGTCAACGGCACCGTCAATCGGGTCGAGCCGCGGGCGATCATCCTCGACATGAGCAAGGGTGTCGAGGCCATCCTGGCCACGACCGAGCAGAGCCCCCTCGAGCACTACCGCATCGGCCAGAACGTCAAGGCCTACGTCCTCGAGGTCCGCCGCACCCCACGCGGGCCGGCGCTGTTCGTCAGCCGGACGCACAAGGGCTTCCTGAAGCGACTGTTCGAGCTCGAGGTCCCCGAGATCCACAGCGGCACGGTCGAGATCCGGGCGATCGCCCGTGAGGCCGGCAGCCGCTCGAAGGTCGCCGTCGGCTCTCGCCAGGAAGGGCTCGATCCGGTCGGCGCGACGGTCGGCCAGCGCGGTGCCCGGGTCCAGGCCGTGGTTGCCGAGCTCGGCGGCGAGAAGATCGACGTGATCCCGTGGAACGAGGACCCGTCGCAGTTCGTCGCCAACGCCCTGTCGCCGGCCCAGGTCCTCTCGGTCGACATCGACCAGGAGCACCGGATCGCCAACGTGACGGTGCCGGAGCGGATGCTCTCGCTCGCGATCGGCCGCGAGGGCCAGAACGCCCGTCTCGCCGCTCGGCTGACCGGCTGGCGGATCGACATCCGGAGCGACGTCTCGGTCGCCGAGGCGCGCGCCGCCGCGGCCGCCGCGGCCGCCTCTCCGGAGGGCGCAGCCGCGCTCGAGATCGAGGCAACCGCACCGCTCTCGGCCAACGGCACCGCGCCGGATGCGGCCGATGGGTCCGATGACGCTGCCGCGCCGGACGCCGCCGCGAAGCCGGCCCCGAAGAAGCGGACCACGAAGGCAGCCGCCTCGAAGGCAACCGCAACGAAGGCCGCGACGAAGAAGACGGTGGCCGACAAGCCCGCCCCCAAGGCAGCGGCGAAGACCACGACCAGCAGGGCCAAGAAGGCCGAGAAGGAAGCCCAGGAGGTGTCGTCGTAGGCGCGGCCGCCGCGCGTGCGGCCCGCATCCGCCGCCCCCCGACCCGATCGTGCGTCGCGTGCCGGTCCGCGCGTGACAAGCGCGACCTGCTGCGCATCGTCCGCGCGCCCGACGGCACCGTCAGCCTCGATCCGACCGGCCGGCGCAACGGCCGCGGTGCGTACCTCGACCGGGACCGGGCCTGCATCGACCTCGCCTTCGATCGCGATCTGCTGGGCAAGGCCCTCGAGGTCAGGATCCCGTCCGACGTTCGCTCAGCGCTGCTCGCGGCCGCCGGTGGCGGCGCGGCGGGCGCCACACTGACAGGAGGCGCCCATGGCCAGGAGTAGGAGCGGCACCCGCGGCCGGCGTGGCCCGCGCAAGCCCCAGCGGCGCGACGGCGCGTTTCAGCAGGCGGCCGTCCAGGTCGCGGATCCGCGCGACCGTGGCGCGGTCGAGCTGCCGGCGACGATCACGGTCAAGGAGCTCGGCGAGCTGCTCTCGGTCAACCCCGCGGACGTGATCCGCGAGCTCATCAAGAGCGGCATCTTCGCCACGATCAATCAGCTCATCGACCGCGACACCGCGTCCGTCGTGGCCTCCGAGCTCGGCTACGAAGTTGCGGAGCCGCAAACGGTCGGCGCCGCCACCAATGGCGAGGACCGCACGGAGGCGGCGTCCGAGGCGGTCAAGGAGGTCCTCTTCACCGAGGACGATCCGGCCGACCTCGTCGAGCGCGCCCCGATCGTGACCGTCATGGGCCATGTCGACCACGGCAAGACGAGTCTGCTCGACGCCATCCGCGAGACGGAGGTCGCGGCGGGGGAGCGGGGCGGGATCACCCAGCACATCGGCGCCAGCGAGGTCCATCGCGGCGACCGCCGTGTCGTCTTCCTCGACACCCCCGGCCATGAGGCGTTCACCGCCATGCGGGCCCGCGGCGCGAAGGTCACGGACGTCGCCGTCGTGGTCGTCGCGGCCGACGACGGCGTCATGCCCCAGACGCTCGAGGCCATCAGCCACGCCAAGGCCGCCAAGGTCCCGATCATCATCGCGATGAACAAGGTCGACAAGCCGGACGCGAACCCCGATCGGGTCAAGACCGAGCTCACCGAGGCCGGCGTCGTCATCGAGGAGTATGGCGGCGACACGCCGCTCGTCGCGGTCTCGGCCAAGGCCAAGACCGGGCTCGACGACCTCGTCGACATGGTCCTGCTGGTCTCGGACCTCCAGGAGCTCAAGGCCAACCCCAAGCGCGACGCGATCGGCACGATCGTCGAGGCTCGGATGGACAAGGGCCGCGGTCCGGTCGCGACCGCCCTGGTCCAGACCGGAACGCTGCAGGTCGGGGACGTGATCGTCGTCGGCGAGACGTTCGGCCGCGTGCGGGCCCTGGAGAACGAGAAGGGCAAGCGGATCCAGAAGGCCGGGCCGGCCACGCCTGCGGTCGTGCTGGGCCTGTCCGAGGTCCCGGAGGCCGGTGACATCCTGCGCGTCGTCGCCGATGAGAAGGCGGCCCGCGGGATGGTCGAATCGCGCCGCGCCGAGCTCGCCGCGAAGGGCGGCGACGGCAGCGGCCGGGCGACCCTCGAAGACCTCTACAGCCAGATCCAGGCCGGTCAGGCAAAGGAGCTGCGGATCATCCTCAAGGCCGACGTGTCCGGCTCCCTCGGCGCCATCCGGCACGCCCTCGAGCAGCTGCCGACCGACGAGGTCAAGCTGAACATCCTCCACGAAGGCGCCGGCGAGATCAGCGACAACGACATCCTGCTGGCCTCGGCGTCGAACGCGATCGTCGTCGGCTTCAACACGTCGATCAGCGACACGGCCCGCCGGGCAGCCGCCCAGGAGAAGGTCGACGTCCGCCTGTACGACATCATCTACCAGCTCACGGACGACATCACCAAGGCCCTTGGCGGCATGCTCGAGCCGGAGCAGATCGAGGTCGTCGAGGGTCGGGCCGAGGTTCGCCAGATCATCAAGGTCGGGAAGAACCAGGTCATCGCCGGCTCCTACGTGACCGACGGCCGGATCGTCCGCGGCGGCGCCCGCCTG
>JBKPRF010000054.1:0-4690 GCA_046734475.1 Chloroflexota bacterium | reverse complement strand
TCGCCCGGGGGTACAACGGTAGCAAAAACATCGTTTAGTTCCTGGGCCAGTAACACCGCGTCCACGACTACGCTCTGATCTCCGTGACCCCGAACGACATGGGTGAGCTCGGCGACGAGGAGAACCCGGTCGGGCTCGCGTGGGGCCGGGGGATCCCGGAGGCGGTCGCCAAGACAGTCATCCCGGCCCGCTACAACCACATCGAGGTCCTTCGCCGGATCTTCGAGCGGGATGGCGAGGACATCGCCGCGGTCATCGTCGAGCCGATCATGGGCAACGCCCAGGCGATCCTGCCCGAGGAGGGCTTCCACGCGAAGGTCCGGGAGCTGACCCGCGAATTCGGGACGATGCTCATCTTCGACGAGGTCAAGACGGGCTTCCGGATCGCGCGGGGCGGCGCCGCCGAGTACTTCGGCGTGACGCCCGACATCGCGACATTCGCCAAGGCGATCGGCAACGGCTATCCCGCGGCCGCGTTCGCCGGGACCGACGAGGTCATGTCGGTCCTGCCCGACAAGATGAGCCACGGTGGCACGTACGCCGGCAACCGGGTCGCGGCCGCGGCGACCGTCGCGACGCTGAAGATCATCCGCGACACGCCGGCCCTCGACACGATCAAGGCCGTCGGCCAGGCGATCCAGGGCGAGCTGCGCGAGGTTCTGAACGAGCGGAGCCTGCCGTTCGTGTTCACCGGCCATCCGGTGATGTTCGGGATCATGTTCCGCGAGGAGGCCCCGACCGAATACCGCGACTGGGCGACGTCCGATCACGACCTGTACGACGCCGTGGCCGTCGGCATGCATGCCCGCGGGGCGATGCCCGAGCCCGACTCGCGCGAGCCGTGGTTCCTGTGCGAGGCCCACGCCCGCGAGGACATCGTCGATCGCGTCGCCTCGATCTTCGCCGACTCCCTGGACGCGGCCCTCGAGGCCCGGGCGAAGGGCACTGCGGTCCACCACGACCTCGGCATGGGCACGGGCGAGCACGTCGCCGCCGCGAACGCGGGAGCCGAGTCCGGCTAGTAGGCTCCGCGACGATGTCGTCGCTGCCCGCCATCCTCGAAGTCCGCGTCCTGCCGATCCTCATCATCATCGCGGTCGCGCTCGTCCTCCTGAAGGCGGCGCAGCTGTTCGTCCGCGGCATCGTCAAGACCCTCATGGACCGCGAGGCGACCGAGGGCACCGCCCAGGAGCTGTCGGCGGTCGAGCTCCAGAAGCGGATCGACACGATCGACAACCTCGGGGCCAATGTCCTGCGGTTCTTCGTCGTCGTGATCGCCGGTCTGATGATCCTGCGGACATTCGACCTGGACATCGGGCCCGCGATCGCCGGCCTCGGGGTCGTCGGCGTCGCCGTCGGGTTCGGTGCCCAGAGCCTCGTCCGCGACTATCTGAACGGCTCGCTGATCCTCATCGAGAACCAGTTCAGCAAGGGCGACGTCATTCGCGTCGCCGGGGTGTCCGGCACGGTCGAGGACTTCAGCCTCCGGCGGACCACGCTCCGCGACCTGGACGGCGTGGTCCACACCGTGCCGAACGGCGAGATCTCGATCGCGAGCAACCTCACCCGGGTGTGGTCGCGCATCCACCAGGACGTGACCGTCGCCTACGGGACCGACATCGACCGGGCGATCGGCGTCGTCGACGCGGTCGGTCGCGACATGGCGAACGACAAGGCCTGGAAGCGGCGGATCCTCGAGACGCCGAAGGTCGACCGCGTCGCGGCCTTCGCCGAGTACGGGGTGACTCTCAAGATCCTCGGGACCGTCCGGGCGCCGGACCAGTGGGCCGCCGCGGGCGAGCTCCGCAAGCGCCTGCTGCGGGCCTTCGACGAGCACGGCATCGAGATCCCAAGGCCGCAGCGGGTCGTGCTGTCGCGCGATGCGGCCCGGGTGGCGGCCAGCTCCGTGGCTGGTGGCGCGGCCGGCAACGCCGGTGATGGCGGCGATGTCGCCGATTGATATGCAGTCGATACGTCCACCGCGGTCCTGACGCTCGCCGCGGCGAGCCCGCCGGACGACGGTTCGCATATCGCGCGGAGCCCAGGCTACGACCACATCGCGCGACAGAGGGAGCTGCACACATGGCTGCGTCCAGCGAGGCGATTGCCGCGCGGGCCTCGTACCGCCTGCCCTTCGTGATCGGCGCGTCGGCCGCCGGGACGGTCATCGAGTGGTACGACTTCTACCTCTACGGCGTGCTGGCCGCGTTCTTCTCCACGCAGTTCTTCCCGAAGGGCAACGACACGGCGGCGCTCCTCGCGTCGCTCGCCACCTTCGGGGCCGGGTTCGCGGTCCGGCCCTTTGGCGCCGCGGTCTTCGGCCGGATCGGCGACATCGTCGGCCGGAAGTTCACGTTCCTCGTGACGATCACCGTCATGGGCCTCTCGACGTTCCTCGTCGGGCTCCTGCCGACCTTCGCCCAGATCGGCATCCTCGCCCCGATCATCCTCGTCGTCCTCCGGCTCGCCCAGGGCCTCGCCCTCGGCGGGGAGTACGGCGGCGCGGCGATCTACGTGGCCGAGCACAGCCCCGACGCCGACCGCGGCAAGAACACGAGCTGGATCCAGACCACCGCGACGATCGGCCTGCTCCTCGCGCTCATCGTCATCTTCGCCTTCCGGACGTCGATGAAGGCCGAGGATTTCGCGAGCTTTGGCTGGCGGATTCCGTTCCTGCTCTCCGGCATCCTCGTGATCATGGCCCTGTACATCCGGCTGCGGCTGCAGGAGACGCCGCTCTTCGCCCGACTCAAGGAACAGGGCAAGTCGTCGACGTCACCGTGGCGCGAGAGCTTCGGCACGTGGGACCGCGGCAAGCTGATCCTGCTGGCGCTGTTCGGGGCCACCGCCGGCCAGGCCGTCGTCTGGTACCAGGGCCAGTTCCAGGCCCTGTTCTTCCTCGGGACGAACCTCGGGGTCAGGTTCCAGGACGCCTATCTCATCGTCGGCACGGCGATCGTCCTCGCGACGCCGTTCTTCTACGTGTTCGGGCGCCTGTCCGATCGGATCGGCCGCAAGCCCGTGATCCTGGGCGGCTGCCTGATCGCGGCGATCTCGTATTTCCCGATCTACAACCTCATGACCCAGTTCGCCCATCCCGTGGGCACGCTCGCGACTGCCGGCGCGAACGCCGGGAAGTTCGTCGACGCAGCCGGCACCGTGACGGTGGCGCAGCCGGAGATCCTGCCGCTGATCGCCCTCGTCTGGATCCAGGTCGTATTCGTTACGGCGGTTTACGGGCCGATCGCGGCGTTCCTCGTCGAGTTCTTCCCGGCCAGGATCCGGTATACGAGCCTGTCGATCCCGTACCACTTCGGGAACGGCTGGTTCGGCGGCTTCCTGCCGCTCATCGCGGCGTCCCTGCTGGCCGCGACCGGCAACCTCTATGCGGGTCTCATCTACCCGATCACCGTGGCCCTGATCACGGTCGTCGTCGGCTGGATCGGCATCCGGGAAAGCCGCCACGTCCGCATCTGGGATGAGGTGGGCGGCGAGTCCGAAACCCAGGAAGCGGCGTCGGAGGAGGCCGCCCTGCGCGGCGGGTCGCTCGCCGGCTGAGCTGGCGCGGGCCGGGCGGCGCTGCCCGGCCGGCGCCACACCTCAGGGGCGACCGGCCGCCGACCGACGCGTTACGATCGACCTCCGAACGAGACAGGAGGAACGCGGTGGCCGTTGGCGCCTCGCCCGAGATCGAGAACCTCCTCGCCGAATCGCGGACGTTCCCGCCGGATCCGGCCTTCGCCGCCCAGGCCAACGCCACCTCGGAGCTGTACGTCGAGGCCGCGGCGGATCCCGTCGCGATGTGGGAGCGCCTCGCCCGGGAGCGCCTGTCGTGGCACAAGCCGTTCGAGACCACCCTCGAGTGGGAGCTGCCGTTCGCCAAGTGGTTCGTCGGCGGCGAGCTGAACGTCTCGTACAACTGCGTCGACCGGCACGTCGAGGCGGGCCTCGGCGACAAGGTCGCGTACCACTGGATCGGCGAGCCGGGCGAGACCCGGACGATCACCTACGGCGACCTCCACCGCGAGGTCCAGAAGGCCGCCAACGCCCTGAAGGAGCTCGGGGTCGGCAAGGGCGACCGGGTCGCGATCTACATGCCGATGATCCCGGAGCTGCCGATCGCGATGCTCGCCTGCGCCCGGCTCGGGGCGCCCCACACCGTCGTGTTCGCCGGCTTCTCGGCCGAGGCCCTCTCGGGCCGCATCCAGGATTCCGACGCGAAGCTCGTCATCACCGCCGACGGCAGCTATCGGCGCGGCAAGGCGATGCCCCTCAAGGCCGCGGTCGACGAGGCCGTCGCCGTCTGCCCGACGATCGAGCACGTTCTCATGGTCAAGCGCCTCGGCGACGCCGCCCCGGACACGGCATTCAGCGAGGGTCGCGACGTGTGGTGGCACGACATCGTCGAGCGCCAGGCGGCCGACTGCCCGCCGGAGTGGGTCGACTCCGAGCACATGCTCTACCTGCTCTACACCTCGGGCACGACCGCCAAGCCCAAGGGGATCATGCACACGACGGCCGGCTACCTCCTCGGCACCGCGTACACCCACTGGGCGATCTTCGACGTGAAGCCCGACGACGTGTACTGGTGCGCGGCCGACGTCGGCTGGGTCACCGGCCACAGCTACATCGTCTACGGCCCGCTGGCGAACGCCACGACCGGCATCCTCTACGAGGGCTCGCCGGACGT
>JBKPRF010000053.1:0-2486 GCA_046734475.1 Chloroflexota bacterium | reverse complement strand
GCCGGCCCGACGCGGGGCTTCGGGTTCAGGGACGGCGGCGGCGGTCGCGATCGCGGTACGGGCCGTGAGCGCGGCGAGCCTCGCAGCCACGGCGGTCGACCCCGGCCGTCCGGCGGCAGGCCGTTCGCGAGCCGACCCGCGCCACCGTGGCAGCGCCGCGGGCCCGCACCGTGGCCACGCCCGGACCAACCCGCCGACGCCGATGGCACGCCCGGACCGGAGCGAGTGCCACCGGATCCATCTCGGCCCGGCGGCGCGCGGCCACAACGGCCGGGGCATTGGGTAGAACGAGATGCCGGAGCCGCACGACGGGGTCCAGCGGGCCCCAGGCCACCAGGCGGGCACCGCCCGGCCGGACCCCCGCGGCCCTTTTCGCCGCGACCGTACTCCGGACGGCCCGGACCGGGACCGCAGGGGCGGCCACCCATCCCGCCTCGCGCGATGCGGCCGCTGGAACCGCTCGCCGAGGGCGAGGAGCTCGTGGCCGGGCGTCGTCCGGTCGAGGAGGCTTTCGCCGCCCGCCGCGAGGCCCTGCGGCTGCTCGTCGTCCCGCAGCGACGCCAGGCGCTCGAGCAGGTGGTCCTCCACGCCACGACGCTTCGGATCCCGATCGTCGAGGTCGAGGGTGGCTCGCTGACGGCGCTCGCCGGGTTCGACGGCCACCAGGGGGTGGCCTTGGTCGTGGCCCCTCGACGGTTTGCCTCGCCGGAGGATGTCATCGCCCGCGGGATCGAACGCGGCGAGCCCGGGTTCGTCCTCGTCCTCGACTCTCTCGAGGATCCCCAGAACGTCGGCACGCTGCTGCGCAGCGCCGAGGCGGCCGGTGTCGACGGCGTCATCTTCCCGACGGTCCGCCAGGCGCCGCTCAGCCCGGCCGCGGTGAAGGCCGCCGCCGGCGCGACCGAGCACCTCCTGCTCGCGCCGGTCGACGACCTCCCCGCCGCCCTCGCCGATCTGCACGTCCGGGGACTCCGGATCGTCGGGACCGAGGCCGAGGCGCCGCTGACCGCCCGCGAGGCCGATCTTCGGGGGCCGATCGCGCTCGTCGTCGGCAGCGAGGGCCACGGCCTGAGCCCGGCCGTCCGCAAGCGCTGCGACCTCTTCGTCAGGATCCCGATGCGCGGTCAGATCGGCTCGCTCAACGCCGCAGTCGCCGGCTCGATCCTCCTCTTCGAGATCCTCGGCCAGCGAGGTGCTGCCGAGGCGTCGCCTCCGGCTCCGCCGGCGCCGAAGCCCAGGGCGACGAGGGTACGCAACCGAACGACGCCGGCGATCACCCCGCCACCGGCGTCAGAGGCTGGACGCGGAGATCCCGAGCAGGAACGGGACGAGGCCGAGGACTAGGCCGAACGCCAGCCGGATCGCGACGTCGGCCGGCGTTGCGCCGGGCTTGACGAGGTTGCGCTCCCAGAGCAGCAACCGGAAAGCGCGCAGGGTCGCCGGATCCACCGCGCGCTTGGCGATGAGCGAGCCCGTCCCGCCCGCGCCGGTCTGGAGGACGAAGGCCCGATCGGTCTCGAACGCGGACCGATAGGCGGCCCAGGCCTGCTGGCCGGCGATCATCGGCGTCTTCAGATCGAGACCCTCGGTCGTCGCTCGTACCTCCATCGGGACGAGCAGCAGGTCCGCCCGGCGTCGCACGGCGTAGGCCACGAATGGCACCACGAACAGTCCGCTGAGCAGCGACAGGCCGAAGGCGAGCGTGCCGATGATGAAGGGATCGGCGGGCATGCCGAATGCGATCGCCGGTAGTGGCAGCACGATCATCGCGCTGCCGAGGACCTGCGAGACCACGCTGCGGCGCGCGAGCTCGACGCTCGTCCAGACGAAGTCGGCCGTGCTCGCCTTCGCGGTGAACGAGATCACGCCCGACGCCTGCTGCACGCCAGTCCCTCCCTGCCCGCTGCGGAGTGTATGGGCGCCCGCCCCTCGCTTGACCGTCCGATTGACCGAGCCCTATCATCTCCCGGCGCTCGGACGACCCTTGGTTGCCCATGCGCGTCGCCGACGTAGCTCAATTGGTAGAGCAGCGGTTTTGTAAACCGCCGGTTCCGGGTTCGAGTCCCGTCGTCGGCTCCATCCGCGAAGCCCTCGGGCCCACATAGCTCAGTCGGCAGAGCACTTCCTTGGTAAGGAAGAGGTCATCGGTTCGAACCCGATTGTGGGCTCCACCAGACCTCCGAACGGTTCCCCGGAAGCGATGGACACCGGCGAAGCCGTGCCCGAGACGGGCCGGAGCGCCGCTGCAGTTGGAGTGAGACAGGTCAAGTGGCCAAGAAGAAGTTCGAGCGCACCAAGCCGCACGTGAACATCGGCACGATCGGCCACATCGACCATGGCAAGACGTCGCTGACCGCGGCGATCACGAAGTACCTGGCGTTGAAGGGCGAGGCCGAGTACCGGGCCTTCGAGACCATCGACAATGCGCCCGAGGAGCGGGAGCGCGGGATCACGATCGCGATCGCCCACGTCGAGTACGAGACGGC
>JBKPRF010000052.1:0-1880 GCA_046734475.1 Chloroflexota bacterium | reverse complement strand
CGACAGGCCCACGCCGGCGCCGCCCACCACGCCGCCCACGCCCGTGCCGCCGGTTGCGTGGGCTCCGCCGCCGGCACCGGCGACCATCACCGGCATCGGGCGGTACGAGAACGGCACGCCGCCCTTCACGGTGGGCGCCCTCCTCTCCGACGCCGTGGCGCGCTATGCCGCCGACCCGTTCCGGCTGTTCTCGCTCGCGGCGCTCACGAGCCTCGTCACCTACGCCTTCGTGGCGCTGGCCAGGCCGTACGATCCGGTCAACGCCGCGAGCGGGAGTGGCTACTCCCTGCTGGGCGTCCTCTTCTCGCTGGTCGTGACGGCGACGACGCTGGCGCTCCTCGAAGGCGGCCCGATCATGCCGCTGACCCGCGCGGTCGGGCGCGGCATTCGGCGGACTGGCTGGCTCATCCTCCTTGGGCTCATCGGCATCGCCGCCGGGATCCTGGCGGCGATCGTCGCCTCGATCGGAATCGTCGCCTTGCTCTTCGCCGCTCCGCCCGTTGCGATCGTCCTGGGCGTCGTGCTCTTGCTTGTCGTCCTGTGGCTGGTGCTGCGGTTCTGGCTCGCGTTCCCGGCGATCGTCGTCGACCCCATCGGCCCGATCGAGGCCCTTCGGCTGGCCTGGCGAATCTCGCGCCCCGCCGGCGTCTGGCTCCGGCTTGTTGGGAGCCTGCTGGTGCTGCTGCTCCTGCTCGCCCCGGCCGAGTTCGGGGCGATCGAGCTCCAATTCGGGATCTATGCGGGCCGGCCGGAGCTGCTCGTGCCGGCGGCGCTCCTCCTCGCCGCCGTTGCCCCGCTGCCGGCGGCGTTGCTCTACTCGGCCTACCGCCGGCTGGTGCCGCCATTCTGGCCGCCATGGACCGGCGTGCCGCCGGCGGTGGTCACGGCGCCCACGGAGGTCCCGCCCCCAACCTTCACGCCGCCAGCGTTCGGCGGCGCCGCCCGCGTCCTCATCGTGGTGCTGATCGTCGTCGCGATCATCGGGCTGCTCGCAGCGTCGTACATCCTCGGCGAGATGGCCGCCGGCCGGATCGTCGTCCCGACGCCGGTCTACCCCAGCTCCCCGTTCTTCTCGTTCCCGCCGTTCCCGACGTTCGAGCCGTAGGCCGCGCTTTCGGGCCTATCCGCGACATCCTGAGCCGCGATTCGTAGCGGAATTCGCTCCGGCATGCGAATATCGTCGGCACACGCGAGGGAGATGAGCGCCATGGCCAGCAACCCGCCGCCGCTGCGTCGCGAGCGCCAGGCCGCCATGTACCGGCGGGCGCTCGCCACGATGCCGGGCGGCACCGACTCGAACTTCCGGGCCTGGGGCGACGACACGATCTACGTCGATCGGGGCCAGGGCGGGCGCGTCTGGGACCTCGACGGCAACGAGTACATCGACCTCCGAATGGGCTACGGGCCGGTCATCCTCGGCCACAACGACGAGCGCGTCGATGACTACGTCAACGAGCGGATGCGGAAGGGCGTGAGCTTCTCGCTGACCTCCGAGGACGAGGTCGAGGCGATGGAGCTCATCAAGGACATGACGGGCTGGGTCGGCAAGGCCCGGATGACCGTGTCCGGTACCGAGGCGACGATGCACGCGATGCGGGTCGCCCGGGCGTACACCGGTCGCAACAAGATCGTGAAGTTCGAGGGCCAGTACCACGGGGTCCACGACTACGCCCTGATCTCGGTCACGCCGAACGACATGGCCGAGCTCGGCGACGCCGACAACCCGGTCGGCCTGGCCTGGGGCCGGGGCATCCCCGAGGCCGTCGCCCGGACGGTGATCCCGGCCCGGTACAACCACATCGAGGTCCTCCGCAGGATCTTCGAGCGCGAGGGCGACGACATCGCCGGCGTGATCGTCGAGCCGATCATGGGCAACGCCC
>JBKPRF010000051.1:0-5359 GCA_046734475.1 Chloroflexota bacterium | reverse complement strand
CGCGTTCGGGACCGGCGTCGGCAACCTCGCCTTCGTCATCCCGAGCCAGACGCTCATGCAGCGCCGCACGCCGCCGGAGCTCATGGGTCGCGTGCTCGGATTCCGGTTCTCGCTCGTCTTCGGCTCGATGACGATTGCGATGGGCGTCGGCGGGATCCTCGGCCAGGCCTTCGGCGCGGCCCCGATCATCGGCATCTTCGGGTTGGTCACCGTCGGCGCCGGCCTCGCCGGCATCTTCGTTCCCGCCGTCAGAGAGGCGTAGCCCGCGGCGCCGAGTCCGAGGAAGCGCGGCCGCTGGTCGCCGGCTCGGCCTGCGGCTTCGCGTACACTGCGCCGCGCGGCCCGACCGGGCCGTTTGTGATGGGACCCGCTGGGAGACGCCCCGCCGTATGACCGACGATCCGAACAAGGCGCCCGAGGAGCTCGAGTCGCCCGTGGAGCTCGAGCCGACCGAGGCTGTCGAGGTCGAGGCGGTCGAGAGCGACGCGGACCTGGCCGAGGCGGAAGCCGAGGTAGCGGAGGCAGCTCCCGACCTCGACGACGCCGAGCTCGAGGCTGCGGCCGAGGGCGCCGAGGACGAGGTCGAGACCGGGACCGAGGACGAAGAGGAGTACGAGGAGGAGACGACCCTCGCCGCGGCGGGTGCCGCCGCGCCGGTGCCGAACCAGCTCCGCGGCGAGGTCCGGGGTCCCCGTTCGCGAGCCCCGAAGACGAGCCGCACGGCGTTCGCGATCGACCCGGCGCTCCGGATCAAGGACCCCTGGTCGGCCTACTTCGTCGCGATCAGCGTCGCGGTCTTCGCGGTGATCCTCGTGTACGCACTGCTCTTCGGCCATGGCGGCGCGTTCACGCCGCTGCCGACCCCGACGCCGGTCCCGACCGAGGGTCCGTCTGGATCGCCGGCGCCCAGCCCGTCGGCGTCGCCGTCGAGCGCGCCGTCGGTCAGTCCCTCTGTCGTCCCGTCGAGCGCGCCGAGCCCGTCGTCGAGCTAGGTCTGGGCTAGCCCAACCCGCGCGCCTGATCGGGGCGATCGTATCCTCGGTCGATGCACGGTCGTCCTGTCCCGCCCGAGGACGACGCGGCGGCTCGGGCCCGCGCCGAGATGGTCCGCGCGCAGCTGGAGCGGCGCGGGATCAGGGACAAGCGGGTGCTCGAGGCGATGGCGACGATCCCGCGCGAGGTCTTCGTGCCCGAGGCCCCCGCCCGCGTGGCGTACGACGACCGGGCCCTGCCGATCGAGCGCGGCCAGACGATCAGCCAGCCGTACATCGTCGCCCGCATGACCGAGCTGCTCGGGGTCCAGGAGGGCGATCGGGTCCTCGAGATCGGGACGGGCAGCGGCTACCAGGCCGCGGTGCTGGCGCGGCTCGGCGCGCGGGTCGTGACGATCGAGCGGCACGAGACGCTGGCGCGCGGGGCGATCGAGCACCTCGCCGACTTGGCCGTGGAGAACGTGGAGGTGCGGGTCGGCGATGGCTCCAGGGGCGACCCGGATGGCGCGCCGTGGGACGGGATCATCGTCACCGCCGCGGCGCCCGAGATCCCGGCCGCTCTCCGCGAGCAGCTCGCGATCGGCGGCCGCCTCGTGATCCCGGTCGGCGCGCGCTGGGAACAGGAGCTGATCGTCGTCGAGCGTCGCTCCCAGACCGAGTGGCGCGAGCGCAGCGACGGCGCGGTCGTCTTCGTCCCTCTGGTCGGCGAAGGCGGCTGGCAGGATGCGTGATGGCCGCGAGGCCAATCGGTCAGTTGACCGATTACACGGGTCCGTCGAAGACGCAGCCTTCCTCGCGAGGCGGCGGTGTTGCCGCACGGCGGAGGCTCTGACGATGACCCGGCTGAACCGAGCGGCGAGCGGCGCCGCGATCGCCCTGGTGCTCGCGTTGGTCGTAGTGGCGCCTGTCGGCGCGGCCCAGCCGACGCGCAGCGTCCGGGCCCTGCACCCGTCCGTGATCCCGGCCGGCTCGGCGTGCGCGTTCGACGTGACCGGCGATCCACAGTTGTCGCCGACCTCGCAGGCCGCACTGCAGTCCGGTGGCTTCGTCGCCGAGACCGATTTCGGCGACGGTTCCGTGGCGTACTCGGTCCGTGCCCGTGGGGCGTACGTGAACCTGGAGACGGGAGCGAGATTCCAGACCGTGGACTCGTGGCATGAGCTCGACCGGTTCTACCCGGAGACGGGGCTCCTGGTCTTCACGACCGAGGGTCAGACCTCGTTCACCCTCCTGCCCGGCGACATTGGCCCATTCGGGGTGGTCGGCAGCGACGGCGCCTTCTTCCACATCATCGGGACGACCACCGCCACGTACGACACCGTCGCCGGCCAGGTCACGCAGTTCTCCTACACCGGCACCGTCACGGACATCTGCGCCGCCATCTCGTAGTGGAGAGAACGGGCCGCCCGGCCACGGGAGATCACGGAGCCGGGCGGCGGCGATCGACGATCGCGGTCGCGAGGACGATCGAGGCGAAGCCGATCGCCCCGAATTCGATCGCCATCCGGGCAGCCGCGAGGGGATACATCTCGCCGGGGTTCACGAACAGGGCCGTGCGGAGCTGGTCGACGCCGGCGTCCTCGCCCTCGAGTGCGCCCGGATCGCCGTACCGGTTGTAGGCCTCCTCCCAGGTGAGGATCTCGCCGGTCGGGGCGAGGACGCGATAGTCGACGACCCGCCAGCGCTCGGGGCCGGTCGGGCCGCCGTCGATGCCGAGGACGGCGACGGTCTCGCGTCGGAGCTGCTCGCCGGTCACCCACTGCACGACGAAGATCGAGCCCGCCGCGAGGAGCCCGGCGATCAGCACCGCCGGCAGGACCCGGCCGAGGAGGGCGCCGGCCGCGAGCGACAGGCCGAGGATCGCGAGGGTCTCCATCGCGATGACGGCCCCACCTCGGAGGCCGAGGTGCTCGAACGACCGGCCCGGGTCGACGCCGGGGTCACGCAGACCCTCGAGAGCGTCGGCCAGCCAACCGGCCGCGAGGCCCGCGGCGACGAGGATGAGCGCGACCGGCACGACGCGCGACAGCAGCCACTGCCGCCTCGATGGGCCGAGCGCCCAGGCGAAGACGGCGGTTCCGCGATCGATCTCCTTGCCGGCCAGCGCGACACCGGCGAAGAGCCCGGCGACGACCGGCAGCAGCGTGATCCCGGCGAGGGCGTAGAAGCCCATCTGGCCGGCGAAGTCGAGGTAGCGCGTCATCTGCGGCTCCAAGCCGGCGCACAGCGCGGCGGCTCCCTGGCCGGTGAAGCAGGCCGTCGGGATGCCGGCGGTCGCGAGACGGGCGACGACGAACGCGGCCACGCCGAGGGCGCCGAGGACGAACACGACGACGCCGAACGACTCGAGCTTGTTCGCCCGGACAGCCAGGCGCAGCGGGGCCAGGGTGGTCATGCCGGGACCGTCCGGGCCGACGCGAGGTAGCCGAGGACGACGTCCTCGAGGGTCGCCGGGTCGCCGGCCGAGGCCGGGGCAACCGTTCGGAGCTCGCGGGCGTGCCCGTCGCGGTCCGGGAACGTCGCGACGAGATCGCCGCTCGCGGCGTGGGCGCCTGCGCTCCCGTTCGCGCTGTCGTGGGCGCGGTGGGCGGCGCGGACCGTCCGGATCGCATCGTGAATGAGCACCCGGCCCGAGGCGAGCAGGAGCAGCCGGTCGGCGACCGGCTCGACGTCGGAGATGACGTGGGACGAGAGGAGCACGGTCGTGTCTCCCGCGCGACTCGCCTCGGAGACCACGCCGAGGAACTCGCGACGGGCGAGCGGGTCGAGGTTCGCCAGCGGCTCGTCGAGGAGGAGCAGCGGCGCCCGGGTCCCGAGCGCGATCGCGAGCCACACCTGGGCCGCCTGGCCGCCCGAGAGCTCGCCGGCCTTCGCCGCGCTCGGGATGTCGAGGCGGCGCAGGCGCTCGCCCGCGTAGCCGCGGTCGAACCCGGGCCGGAGCGTGGCCGCGAGGGCGACGTGGTCGTCGACCGTGAGCTCGCCGTAGAGCGTCGGCGCCTGGGGCACGTAGCCGAGCATCGCCACCGCCGCGGCCCGACGGGCGGCCGGATCGATGCCCGCGACCCACAGCCGGCCGCCTGTCCGCCGTTCGAACCCGAGACAGAGGCGGAGCAGCGTCGACTTGCCGGCGCCGTTCGGTCCCACCAGCGCCGTGATCCCGCCGGGCGCGAGCTCGAATGACACGTCGCGCAGCGCCCACGTCCGGCGGTAGCGCTTGTCGAGCTGATCCGCGACGAGCAGGGCCATCGATGGCAGCGTGGCGGTGCCTGGGAGCCGCGCCCAGCCCGGATCACCGGGGATCGCATTCAGGGTTTTCCGGGACATTCGCGGCCGCATCCGGCTGGTACCGTCGGCCGGTGGACCCGGTTCTGCGCGCCCGCGCCGCGATCGCCCTCGCCGGCGTGGTCCTCCTTGGGGGCATCTTCGCGCTGATGGGCGGCGTCTGGCGGGTCGATCTCGGGATCACCCTCGCGGTCGACGGCGACCAGGTCCGGATCGTCCGCGTCGCCGACCACAGCCCCGGCCAGCTCGAGGGCTTCGCCCCGGGGATGATCGTCCTGTCGATCGACAACGTCCCGCTCGTCGCGACGCCCCAGTACGTCTACGCGACACCCGACCCAAGCGGCCTCACCCCCGACGAGGGACAGCCGATCGGGGTCGAGCCGACGGTGCCGACACCGATCGGCCTGCCAGCCGGGACGCGCGAAGCGCTCGCAAGCGGCCCGATCCGAGACCTCACCGCCATCGCCCCCGGCGACTACCAGCAGCTGCGAGCCGACAACACCGGCAACTGGTATTTCGTGCGGCGCCAGTACACGAGTGAGCTCGAGGCCACGGCCGTCGGCTACCTCTTCGGGATGGCCCTCCTCGTCGCCGGCTCGTGGTGGCTCCTGTCGGGCGGCGGCGGTCTGTCGCTGCAACCACTCGCCTTTCCACTCGCCACGGCCGTCGCCGTGCCGCTCCTCGCCCAGCCGCTCCTTGCCAGCTGGACCCCGCCGGCGCTGGCGCTCGCGGGCGTGGCGGTCCCGCTGGCAATGGTGCCGCTCGCGCTGGGGCTCATCGAGCGGGTGCCCGATGGGCCGGCCACGACCTGGATCCGGATGGCCTCGCTCGCCGCGGCGCTCGCGGCGGCGATCGTCGGCGTCGCCCGAGTCTGGCTGCCCGCGAGCCAGGACACGCCGAACGTCCTGTGGGGCACGCTCACGGCCGCAGTCGCGCTGATCCCGGGGATCGCCGCGGCGGCGCCGTCCATCGGCCGCGGCCCACCCTCCGAGTCGGGCGGTAAGCTCGTCCAGTCGGCCGAGCTGGCGGTCGCCCGCGTGACGCCGGCCGTCTCGCTCATGACCGGCTCGACGCCGTTTGCGTTC
>JBKPRF010000050.1:0-2476 GCA_046734475.1 Chloroflexota bacterium | reverse complement strand
CGGCAAGGTCGTCATCGGGACGGTCAAGGGCGACATCCACGACATCGGCAAGAACCTCGTGGCGATGATGCTCGAGGGTGCTGGCTTCGAGGTCTACGACCAGGGCATCAACACCGACGCCGACAAGTTCATCGCCGCGCTCGAGGAGCACAAGCCCGACATCCTCGGGATGTCCGCCCTCCTGACGACGACGATGCCGTACATGAAGGTCGTCGTCGGCGAGCTCCAGAAGCGCGGGATCCGCGACGACTACATCGTCCTCGTCGGTGGCGCGCCGCTGAACGAGGAGTTCGGCAAGGCAGTCGGCGCCGACGCGTACTGCCGCGACGCGGCGATCGCGGTCGAGACCGCGACGAAGCTCGTCGAGGAGCGCCGCGGCCGGGTCGCGGCCGGGGTCTGACGTGGCGCCGCTGGGTCGCGCGCCCGTGGGTCGCGCGCCGGTTGGTCGCGCGCCGGTGGTGTCCGGCCGCAACCCGCTCGTTATCGGCTGTGGCGCGCTGGCGCCCGAGCTCGTCTCGCTCACTCGCCGCGCGGGGTTGCCGGCCATGGATCTCGCGTGCCTGCCCGCGACCCTCCACAACCGACCCGAGCAGATCCCCGATCGCGTCCGTGAACGCATCCGCCGAGCCAGGGCCGAGGGCTACGACCGGATCTTCGTCGCCTACGCCGACTGTGGTACCGGCGGCCTGCTCGATCGCGTCCTCGAGGCCGAGGGCGTCGATCGGCTGGCGGGCGCCCACTGCTACGAGGTCTATGCGGGCCGAGCCGCGTTCGCCGCGCTCCACGACGACGAGCCGGGAACCTTCTACCTGACCGACTTCCTGGCCCGGAACTTCGAGCGGCTCGTGATCCGGGGGCTCGGCCTGGACCGCCATCCGGAGCTCCTGCCGGTCTACTTCGGCAACTACCGGCGCCTCGTGTTCCTCGCCCAGACCGTGGATCCGCGGTTGACGGCGATCGCCCGACGCGGCGCCCGCCGTCTCGGGCTCGCCTTCGAGCGCCGCTTCAGCGGGCTCGGCGAGCTCGGGCCATCCGTCGCCGCGTTCGCGGCCGGTGGGTTGAGTACTCCGAGTACTGAACAGGCCGCTCAGCGGGCGATTCCCGGCGACGTGATGCCACTGGCGACTCAACGCCCCGGATCGATGCGCCCAAGGCATCAACCGGCGACGCGGGGACTGAATCGGCGGCAGTTCAGTCCTGCCGGTGATCACGCCTCGCCCGCCACCGGCCCGATCGCGGCCGGTCGGGCCGCGTGATGGCCGAGCTCATCACGATCTGGTGGCGGGACATCCCGATGCAGGTCATCGCCCGCGAGGGGCGCCGCAACGAGAAGCGGATCCTCGACAGGCGCTTCCAGATCGCGGTCGACAAGGCGGCCATGAAGGCCGGCAAGAAGGCCTACGGCGACTACATCGAGGAGATGCGCCGGGCGCAGCGCCCGTGCGGCGACGACCTCCAGGCAGAGGCGACCGCGGAGGCGGATCGCCTCGACGCGGCCTACACGAAGGAGGTCTTGCGAGACCTCGTGGCGGCCGGCGGCGAGGGTCGGCGGCTGTGACTGCAACGATCATCCGCCCGTCGATCGCCCACACCGTCGTCGGCTCGGCGACGCGCGAGGTCGTCATCGGCTTCGATCGACCGTTCACGATCATCGGCGAGCGCATCAACCCGACCGGTCGGAAGCTCCTCGCCGAGGAGATGAAGGCCGGCGATTTCAGCCGCGTCGAGCGCGACGCGGTCGCCCAGGTCGACGCCGGCGCCCACATGCTCGACGTGAACGCGGGCATTCCCCTGGCCGACGAGCCCGGGATTCTCGCCAGGACGGTCCGCCTCGTGCAGGGCCTGGTGGACGTTCCGCTGTCGATCGACAGCTCGATCGTCGAAGCGCTCGAAGCGGGCCTCGCCGCCTATGTCGGCAAGCCGCTCGTGAACAGCGTGACCGGCGAGGAGGAGCGACTCGAGCGCGTTCTGCCGCTCATCCGGAAGTACGGCGCGGCCGTCGTCGCGATCTCGAATGACGACACCGGCATCTCCGAGGATCCCGACATCCGGTTCGAGGTCGCCCGGAAGATCGTCGAGCGCGCCGCCGACCACGGCATCCCGCGCGAGGACGTCGTCGTCGACCCGCTCGTCATGCCGGTCGGGGCGATGGCCACCGCCGGCCAGCAGGTGTTCCGGCTCGTCCGGCGGCTCCGTGAGGAGCTCGGCGTCAACACCACCTGCGGGGCGAGCAACGTGAGCTTCGGCATGCCGGACCGCGAGCGGATCAACGCCGCGTTCCTGCCGATGGCGATCGCCTCGGGGCTGACGAGCGCCATCACCAACCCGCTCTCCACCGAGGTCAAGGCCGCCGTGATGGCCGCCGACGTCCTCATGGGCAACGACCGCGACGCCGCGCGCTGGATCCGCGCTCACCGCGAGGCCGCCGCCGTCCCGGCAGTCGCCGCGTCCCCGGTCGGCGCGCCGGCGCCACATC
>JBKPRF010000049.1:0-4236 GCA_046734475.1 Chloroflexota bacterium | reverse complement strand
CGTGTGGACCTCGCAGCCGACGTCGGCCAGGGCCCGCGCCACGATCGGGTTGCCGGCCGCCGCGATGACGACGCCTGGCCGGACCACGAGCACATTGCCGCCGAGCGTGTCGAACTCCTCGTCCGGGACCTCGATGAGCCGGTAGCGCATGTCCATGAGGAGCTGATAGAGCCCGACCGGCAGCAGCGGCAGCCGGACGAGCACGACGTCGTCCGCGATCGGGTGGATGATCGACATCAGGTGGATGAGATCGGCGTTGCCCTTGTAGTACGGCACGTCGAAGACCCGGACGTCGCCGCCCACGAGCGCCGCCAGCTGGCGGGCCCCCTCGTCGTTGGTCCGAAGCGTCCGTCCGATCAGGAAGAGGTCGGGCCGGAGCCAGAACGTGTCGCCGCCCTCGACCGTGCCGGGCGCCTCGATCCGGCCGATCGTCGGGATGCCGTGGGCCTGCGTCCAGGCCTCGATCGCGGCCGGCTCGACCTGGCGGGTCAGCTTGCCGGGCCGGAGCGGGATCGCGCCGCGGTCGGTGACGATCAGCGGGTCGTAGGCGTACAGCAGATCGGGCGACTCGACCTCCGCGTCGAGCAGGTGGACGCGGGTCCCGAGCTTGGTCAGGAGGTCGGCGAACTCGGCATGCTCGCGCTTCGCGAGCTCGAGATCGACCGGGTGGAAGAAGCCGCAGCCGGGGACCTCGAAGGCCCGCCCGAACGCCGGCCCTGGTGCCTTCAAGAGGGCATCGCGTAGTGGCGCGATGTTGCTCTGGCCGCCGAAGGCCAGGCGTTGGTCGGCGGCTGCGGGCTCGCTCGTGAGCGTCACGCCAGAAGGATACGAGTAACACGCTGGCGGCCGGCGCGTCTCACGGCTCGGAGGCAGCGATGGGAGGAAACCGCGAATGACGTCGGGATCCGAGCCGGGATCAAGACCTTCTCGACTGTCGAGCATTCATCGGCCCCCGAGAATTCCTCACCTATCCGCCCGAACGGGCCGCCGGTTGGGGGTCGCCGTGGCAGCGGCCGTTCTCGTCGCCGGCGTGGTCATCGGGACGCGGCCGGGACCCACCGGTCCGCAGCCGAGCGATCCCGCCGGCAGCCTCGCCGCCGGCACTGGCGGGCCCGTCGATTGGGCGCCGCTCCAGCTCGCCGACTACCACCCCGTCGCCGATCTCGAGACGGCATCGGCCGGCAGCGCAGGCATTGCCCGGGACGCCGTCTTCACCCTCCGGAGCCACACCGCGGTCCCCGCGTCCGAGCTCGCCGCCCGCCTCCTTGCCGAGCCGGCCGTCGACTTCGATGTGACCCCGGGCGCCACGCCGGAGGTCGTCACGATGACCGCGAAGGACCGCCTCGCGCCATCGACCCGCTATCGCTTCCGGCTCAGGGCCGCCGATGGCTCGACGGTCGGCTCGTGGGCCTTCCGGACGGCGGGTCCGATCCAGGTCGTGAGCCGCGTCCCGGACGACCGGTCGACCGACGTGCCGTTGGACACGGGAATCGAGATCGAGCTGGACCAGGACGTCCCGGCCGACTTCGAGTCCCGCTTCTCGATCGAGCCGCATGTCGACGGCCGGTTCGAGATCCATCGCCGCACCCTGGTCTTCGTGCCCTCGACGCCGCTCACGCCATCGACGATCTATACGTACAGCCTGGCCGCCGGCGGCGGTGACACGGGCCTTGCCGAGCCGATCGTCAGCCGCTTCGAGACGGGCGACCCGGCCAGGCCGGCCGAGGCGCAGATCGGGTTCCAGCGGAGCCTGTTCGACTCGCTGCCCGGAACGACGCCGCTCGTCGGCGTGCAGGTCAACGTCGACGGCGCCGAAACAGAGACGCCGCAGCGTCCGACCAGCCTCCCGATCCTCGCCTACCGCTTCTCCGACCAGGCGGCGGCGCTCGCCGCCCTGACGACGATCGACTCGGGATCGTGGGCGGTCAATTCGAGCGTGGGCCTCGTCGACACGACCAGGCTGTCGCGAGTGGCCCAGGGCGACGCCGACCTGAGCAACGACACGAACGGCTCCGCGGTGCTCCACCTTCCGTTCCGGCCCGACGCGGGCTGGTATCTGATCGTCGTCGACCGGCGCGGCCGCGATGTCCAGGCCGTCCTGCAGGTCACGACCGTGGCGGTCTACGCGGTGTCCTCGTCCACCCGCACAGTCGTCTGGGTCAACGACATGGCCACGACGCAGGCGATCGGCGATGCCCAGGTCGACGTCGCGGGGGGCCCGCGCCTCGGCACGACCGACGGCGACGGGCTCCTCGACGCTCCGTCCCCGGCCGAGCTCACGGCGCAGCCCGACACGCCTGATGGTGCGGTGCCAATCCGGTATCTCACGGTCCGCTCCGCGCTCGGATCGAGCATCGCCGCGCTCGGGGCCACCGCCGGCAACCGCTACCAGTCCGAGATTCGGGCCTTCCAACGACCGAACGAGTGGTGGCTGGCGCTTGGTTCGGACCGGCTCGTGTACCGCCCGACGGACACCATCAATGTCTGGGGCCTGGTTCGAGCGCGGTCTGACAGGCGCGTGCCCGAGGCCGCCGAGCTCCGCCTCGTCGCCCCGGACAGCTCGAGCGATGCTCCGATCGCGACCCGAACGGTCCACCCGTCGGCCCGGGGAACGTTCGCGGTGGCGTTCCCCATCAACGACCTCCCGATGATGGAGGGCTATACGCTCCACCTGTTCGTCGGTGACACGGACCTCTCTCGACTGTGGTTGACGATCGGCGACATCCGCAAGCCGGCCTACCAGATCGACGTGAGTCCGGCGCGGCATGCCGCGATCTCGGGCGACGACGTGCGGGTCAGCACGTCCGCGACGTTCTTCGACGGGACGCATGCGGCCGGCCTCGAGCTCCGAACGGCCCTCGTGGACTACGGCGAGGGGGAGGCGCCCGCACCAGGCATCTCGATGACGACCGATGAAGCCGGTTCGGCCTCGGGCACTCTTTCGATCCCCGCCGTCGCCGGTGAGGGCTACACGGTTGTCGACTGCAACTCGGTGCCTGCCAGGCCCGAGGAGGGTCAGATCAGCGGCACCGCCCCGATCGTGGTCTTCCCGTCGAGCAACTGGCTCACCGCCACAGGCTCCGTCACCGGCGGCCGGCTCGTCATCTCGGGCCACGTCGCGAAGGTCGACCTGGCCCGGCTCGAGCGTGAGCTGGCCGCGGGAGGCTGGCCCGATGATCCGGGCGGCGCTCCCGTCGGCGGCGCGCACGTGACGATCCGAGTCGTTCACGTGGTCGAGGTCAAGCGCCTGATCCGGAACGACTACGACTTCATCGAGAAGAAGGTCGTCCCGGTCTACGAGTACGACGAGAAGCAGGTCCCGCTCGGGTCATATACGGCGATCAGCACATCGACGGGCGCCGTGAGCCTGAACGTGGCGGTCCCGGTCCCCGGAGACAGCTATGACGTGGAGCTGGCGGTCAAGGACGCCAAGGGCCGAACGGCGAAGGTCGAGCTGTTCGCGCGCGAGGCGTCCGTCGTCCCCCGGTTCGTCAAGACCTTTCGGCTCGAGGGTCCCGCAACGGCCGGCCTCGGCGACGCCTTCACGCTGCGGACGGAGGATGACGGTGGTGCGGTGACCGGCGGCCGCTTCCTGTACGTGGCGGATCGAGAGGGGATTCGCGATATCGAGACCTCCTCGGCCGGCACGTACTCCAGGACCTTCCGGGACCGCGACCTGCCCCAGCTCGGTGTTCGCGTCATTCGGTTCAGCGCCATCGGCTTCGAGGTCAGCGACGAACATACCGTCCGGATCGACACGGCCTCGAAATCCATCGACGTCGGCCTCACACCCAATCGGAGCCGCTACGCGCCGGGCGATACCGCGACGGTCGACATCGAGACGACAATCGGCGGCAAGCCGATCGCGGCCGACGTCGTCCTCCGAGCGACCGATCAGAAGCTCTTCGCGATCGGCACCGCCGAAGACCCGAGCACGATCGAGGAAGTCATGAGCTGGGTCGGCAGCGGGCTCATCGAGTCCTGGACATCCCAGTTCCTTCCCGGCCCGGCGCAGGAGTGCGACTGCGGCTATGGCGACGAGGGTGGTGGGGGTCGCGAAGACTTCCGGGATTCGGCCACATTCCAGCGCGTCACGACCGACGCGGCCGGCCACGCGCAGATTTCGTTCGAGGTCCCCGACGACCTGACGAGCTGGCACCTCGCCGCGAGTGCGATCTCCGCCAATCTCGACGCCGGTGACGCCTCCATCCTCATCCCCGTCGGCCTCGACTTCTT
>JBKPRF010000048.1:0-6119 GCA_046734475.1 Chloroflexota bacterium | reverse complement strand
GGCGATTCGTGGATCTTCGGCTCGACGTCGGGGTCGACCCGGCTCTCGCCCCAGAAGGTCAGCCCGATGAGCCGGAACATGTAGAACGCGGTCATCACCGCGACGACGATCCCGATCGCCCAGACCCAGGTGAACCCGGTCTTGAAGGCCTCGCCGAGGATCTCGTCCTTCGAGAAGAAGCCGGCCAGCGGCGGGATCCCGGAGATGGCGATCGCGCCGATCAGCATCGTCGCGTAGGTCTGCGGGATCTTCTTCGCCAGGCCGCCCATCTTCCGCATGTCCTGCTCCTCGTGGACCGCGTGGATCACCGATCCCGAGCCGAGGAACAGGAGGCCCTTGAAGAAGCCGTGGGTCATGAGGTGGAAGATCGCCGCGGTGTAGGCCCCGACCCCGAGCGACGCGAACATGTAGCCCAGCTGGCTCAGGGTCGAGTAGGCGAGGACGCGCTTGATGTCGGTCTGGGTCATCGCGATCGACGCCGCCAGGATCGCGGTGAAGATCCCGATCGCCGCGACGACGACCATGACCTGGGGCGCCGAGGCGAAGATCGGATTGGCCCGGGCGACCATGTACACCCCGGCGTTCACCATCGTGGCGGCGTGGATGAGGGCCGAGACCGGCGTCGGACCCTCCATCGCGTCGGGCAGCCAGACGTGGAGCGGGAACTGGGCCGACTTGCCGACCGCGCCGGCGAAGATCAGGAGGGCCACGATCCAGATCGGGATCGGCAGGGCGGCCAGGGTCGGGGACGTGAGGACCGTGATGGAGTCGCGGATGTTGAGCGTCCCGGTGTCGGCGAAGATCGCCATGATCCCGAGCGCGAAGCCGACGTCGCCGACCCGGTTGACGATGAACGCCTTCTTCGCCGCGAGCGCCGCGCTGTTCTTGCGATACCAGTGGCCGATGAGCAGGTAGCTGCACAGGCCGACGAGCTCCCAGGCGACGAACAGCAGCAGCCAGCTGTCGGCCAGGACCAGCAGCAGCATCGAGACCATGAACAGGTTCAGGTAGGCGAAGAACCGCCAGTAGCCGTCGTCATGGGCCATGTACCCGATCGAGTAGACGTGGACGAGCATCCCGATCGTCGTGACGACGATGAGCAGGACCGACGTCAGGTGGTCGACGAAGAAGCCGGCCGAGACATCGAAGCTGCCGGCCGGGATCCAGTGCCAGAGCGTGACTCCGAACGCCTCGTCGCCCTGGAGCGACTGGGCCACGACGAGCATCGCGACGAGCCACGACAGCACGACCGCGCCGACCGGGATCCAGTGGGCCTGCTTGTTCAGCCGGCGGCCGATCGCGGCCGTGATCAGGAAGCCCGCGAGCGGCAGCGCCGGGATGAGCGGGATGAGGGTCTCGACGGTCATCGGCCGCTCACCGCCGCATCGCGTCGTACTCGTCGACGAGCGGCGTCTTGCGGTTCCGGAAGATCGCGATGACGATCGCCAGCCCGACGGTCGCCTCGGCGGCGGCCGTCGCGATCACGAGCAGCGCGATGACCGCGCCCTGGATCCGGAGCGCCGGGACGAACGCGCCGAACGCCACGATGGCGAGATTCACCGCGTTGAGCATGAGCTCGATCGACATGAGCATCGAGATCGCGTTCCGGCGAGCGAGGAACCCGAACGTCCCGATCGCGAACAGGGCGCCGGCGAGCTCCAGGTACGTGTCGAGCGATTCGGCCAGGCCCATCAGGCGCCGGCCTCGGGCTCGCCCGGCGTGCGCTCGCGTTTGGCGATGAACACGCCGCCGATGACGGCGGCGAGCAGCAGGACGCTCACGACCTCGAACGGCAGGACGTACTCGCTGAACAGGATCCGCGCGAGGTCCTCGGTGGCGACTCGTGCCGGACCGCTGGCCGCGTGCCAGTCGGTGCCGAGGGCGCTGATCGAGACGAACAGCGCGACGATGATCGCCGCGACGGCGGCCGGCGCCGCCTGGGTCTGGAAGACCAGCTTGGTCGGAGCGGCCTTCTCCTGGGTGAGCATGATCGCGAACAGGATCAGGACGCTGATCGCGCCGATGTACACGAGGACCTGGGTCGCCGCGATGATCGGCGCCCGAAGCAGCGCATAGATCCCGGCGAGGGCCAGGAAGCTGACGATCATCGCCAGGCCGCAGCGGATGATGTCGCGCATCGTCACGACCGCGAGGGCCGAGACGAGCATCAGCGTCGCGAGCGCCGCGAACAGGGCGTCCTGGAGCGTTCCACCGAAGAGGACGAAGACGAGGATCGCGGGGGTCGTGACGATCGCGCCGGCGAGCGCGGCCGCGATGAGGTAGAGCCAGGCCCGCATGCGCTACTTGGCGGCGTGACCGACGCCGGTCCCGGCGCCGTGCGTGTGGCCGTCGTGGCCGCTGCCGTTCCCGTGGCCGTTGCCGTTCGACTGGAGCGACGGCGGGAGCATCGGCAGGAGCCGCCCGGCGTCGATGAAGCGGCCCTCGGCCTGGGCCCGCGCGAGCCAGTCGCGCTCCTTGCGGATGTAGGTGACCTCGGTCTCGCGGTCGATCTCGGCGAGGGCCATGAGGTCGATCATCGGGTCGGCACGGGAGGTGTGGGCGAGCTCGAACTCGCCGCCGTCGCGGAGGGCGTCGTACGGGCAGGCGTCGACGCAGATGCCGCACAGGATGCAGCGGCTCTCGTCGACCTCGTACTTCTCGAGCACGCGCGGCTTCGGCATGAGCGCGCCGGTCGGGCACGTCTCGGCGCAGCGGCCGCAGGACACGCACGGCGTGTCGTTGAGGCTCATGTCGAGCGGGGTCGTCACCAGCGTGTCGAAGCCGATCCGCATGAAGTCGTAGCAGGCCGCCCCGACGACCTCGGCGCAGACGTTGGCGCAGCGGCCGCAGTCGATGCAGCGCGACGGCTCGCGGAGGATGAACGCGTGGGAGTCGTCCCGGATGTAATCGTGGTTGATCCCGGTGAAGCGGTTCTCGGTGACGCTCCGGTAGCCGGCGCCCTGGTGGAAGTCGGGCTCGAGCGTCGGAAGCGTGGTCTCGTACTCGATCCCGAGCCGGCGCAGGTCGCAGAAGCCGATCGCCTCGCAGGTGCACTGGAGGCAGCGCGACGACTCGGCGACGACCTCCTCGCGGGAGTACGGGATCTCGTACTCGACGTACGACTTGTTGCGGACCTCGGCCTCGAGGGCCTTCAGCCGGTAGCGCGGCTCCTTGACCTCGGCGGTGAACGGCACGATCGAGAGGAAGATCGGCTCGGGCTCGGCGAGGGTCTGGCGGGTCCGGATCTGGGCGAGGTCGTTGCCGCGCAGGTAGGCATCGACGGCGTAGGCCGCGCGGCGGCCCTCGGCGATCGCCTGGACCACGGTCGACGCGCCGACCCGGACGTCGCCGGTCGCGAAGACGCCGGGCCGGCCCGTCTCGAACGTGACCGCGTCGGCCTGGAGGCGTCGGTTCTTCGTGGCCTTGGGGCCGGCCGAGCCCGGCCCGATCCAGTCGAGCTCGGGGCCCTGGCCGATGGCCAGCAGGACGCGATCGCACGGGATCGTGAACTCGGTGCCGGGTGCCGGCTCCGGGCGGCGTCGGCCTGACGCGTCCGGCTCGCCGGGCTTCATCCGGATGAACTCGATTCCCGTCACGTTGCCCTTCGCGTCCGTCAGGACGCGAGTGGGCCCGGCCTGGAAGATCGCCGTGACGCCTTCCTCGATCGCCTCGTGGACCTCGTTGGCGGCCGGCATGTCCTTCATGTCGCGGCGGTAGACGAGCGTCACCTCGGACGCGCCCTGGCGGATCGAGGTCCGCGAGCAGTCCATCGAGGTGAAGCCGCCGCCGACGACGACGACGCGCTTGCCCTTGTGGCCGGGGTAGGGCAGGCCGAGCGTCGCCGTCCGCAGGTACTCGAGGCCGTCGAGGACCTCGGCGGCGTCCTCGCCCGGCACCCCGAGCGTGTTCGTGGCGTAGCAGCCGATCGCGATGACGACCGAGTCGAAGCCCTGGAACTGCAGGTCGTCGAGCGTGAAGTCGCGACCGAGGCCCTGGTTGCAGACGATCTTGCCGCCGAGGCGGGTCACGCTCTCGTACTCGGCCTCGAGGACCTCGACCTTCGGCAGGCGGTACTGCGGGATCCCGTAGCGGAGCATCCCGCCGGCTGCCGGGTCGCGCTCGAAGACCGTGACCTCGTGGCCGTTCATGAGCAGGTAGAAGGCCGTGGCCATGCCGGTCGGGCCCGAGCCGATGACGGCGACGCGCCGGCCGGTCTTCGCCTGCATCTCGAACGGCAGCGGCGGATCCTGGCCCTCGTCGAGCATGGCCTTGATGACCATGTCGCCGGCGTAGCGATGGGAGTCGCGGATGGCGATCGCCTCGTCGACCTCGTCCCGCCGGCAGTGCTCCTCGCAGGGCGCGGGGCAGACCCGGCCGAGGACTGACGGGAACGGGATCGTCCGCTTGAAGATCCGGGTCGACTCGCGGAAGTTGCCCTCGGCGTTGGCCTTCAGGAAGCCCGGGATGTCGATGTGGCTCGGGCACTTGTTCTGGCAGGGCGGCAGGCAGTAGGCGTTGTGGTCGCTGAAGATCAGCTCGAGGTTCGTCCGCCGAAGGCGCCGGATCTCCTCGGTCTGGGTCTGGACCTTCATCCCGTCCTCGCACGAGCGCGAGCACGAGATCGGCGGATGCTCCTCGCCCTCGACGTCGACGACGCACATCCGGCAGGCGCCGAAGCCGGGCAGCTTGGGCTCGTAGCACAACGTCGGAATCTCGATCCCGTTGTCGCGGCAGACCTCGAGGATCGTCTGGCCCTCGAAGCCCTCCACGACCCGGCCGTCGACCTCGATCCGGATCCGCGGCGTGGCCTGCGGCCGCTGCGGCGCCTGGGTCGTGATGTATTGCTCGGCGAGCGTGGCCTCGAGCGGCTCGAAGGTGTTGTCGACGATCGGCTTGTCGGGCCGGCTCTCGGGCCGATCGGGGCGCTTCGCGGCGGCTCGCCGGTCCCGTGCCGAATCGCCCCGCTCGCGCTCCTCCGGCGTCTCGCTGCCGGGCCGGACGATGAGATCCGTCATGCCGGCGCTCCTGCCGCTGCGGGCGACGACGTCGCGAGCCCGATCGGGCGACAGACGCCCGCCGGGCACTCGCCGCGCTCGAGGTGGGCGTCGATCTCGGCCCGGAAGTAGCGCAGGCCGGTCGTGAGCGGCAGGGTCGCGAGGCGCTCGTGGTCGCACAGGCCCGAGCCGACGATGTCGGCCGAGAGATCCGCGGCGAGCTGGAGGTCGTCGGCTCGCGAGGTGCCGGCCGCGAGGCGCTCGCCGATCTCGGCCAGCCGGCGCGTGCCGATCCGGCAGGGGATCGTCTTGCCGCAGGCCTCGTCGGCGCAGTAGCGGGTCAGGAGCCGGGCGAGGTCCACGATGCAGGCGCGCTCGTCCGCGACGATGACCGAGCCGGAGCCGACGTGGGCGCCGAGGTCGCGCAGCGTCTCGAAGGTGTACGGCGCGTGGAGCTGGTCGGCCGGCAGGATCCCGCCACTCGGGCCCCCGACGAGGACGGCCTTGACCTTGTGACCGCGGGTGCCGCCGCCGGCGAGCTTCGTCAGGTCCCGGAGCGGCGTCCCGAACGGCACCTCGGCGACGCCTGCGGCGGAGGGGCCACGGAGCTGCACGAGGATCGTCCCGGGCGCCTCCTCCGTGCCGACCTTGCGGAACGCGGCGGCGCCGCGCTCGATGATCCAGGCCACGGCGGCGAGGGTCTGCACGTTCTGGACCACGGTCGGCATGCCCCACAGGCCATCCGTCGTCGGGTGCGGCGGGCGCTGCTCGGGCTGGCCGCGCTTGCCCTCGAGGGCCTTGATGAGGATCGTCTCCTCGCCGAGGAGGTAGGCGCCCTGCACGGTCCGGACCTCGACGTCGATGCGGCGATCGCTGCCGAAGACCTCCGGGCCGAGGACGCCCGCCTCATACGCGGCGTTGACGGCCGCCTGGAGCGCGGCAACGGCCTCGGTGGCTTCGGCCCGGACCGCCAGGATCACGTCCTCGGCGCCGATGGCAAACGCGGCGATTGCCGCGCCCTCGACGATCGCGAACGGCCGCCGCTCCATCACGGTCCGATCGGTCTGGCTGGCCGGATCCGCGCCGTAGCCGTTCGCGACGACGTAATGGGCGGTGGCCTCGACG
>JBKPRF010000047.1:0-4771 GCA_046734475.1 Chloroflexota bacterium | reverse complement strand
GGCGTGTACGTCTTCTCGAAGCGGGCGCTGCGGCGCTGGCTCAGCGAGGACCGCATCGACTTCGGCGGCAACGTCGTCCCGGCGATGCTCGACGGCGGCGCCCGGGTCTTCGGCTACCGCTTCGCCGGGTACTGGCAGGACGTGGGCACGATCCAGTCCTACTGGGAAGCGAACATGGCCCTCCTCGAGGACCGGCCGGAGCTCGATCTCTACGACAAGGAGTGGCTGATCCACACCCGCTCCGAGGAGCGGGCACCGGCCAAGGTCGGCGCGACCGCCCAGATCCACCGGAGCCTGATCAGCCATGGCTGCGTGATCGAGGGCACGGTCGTGAACTCCGTGCTGTCGCCCGGGGTCCGGGTCGACGTCGGCGCGGTCGTCCGGGACTCGATCGTCATGTTCGACACGACGATCCGGGCCGGCGCCGTCATCGACCGGGCGATCCTCGACAAGGAGGTCGTCGTCGGCCAGGGTGCGATCGTCGGCGAGGGCCCGTACGACGGGCCACCGAACCGCCAGGAGCCGACCCGGCTCAACACCGGGATCACGGTCGTCGGCAAGCAGAGCGTGATCCCGCGCGGTGCCCGGATCGGTCGCAACGTCCGCGTCGGCGAGCGGGTGAAGAGCGGCGATTACGCGACGCGCGTCGTCCGGAGCGGCTCGTCCGTCGACCCCGGCGACCGGAGACCGGTGCGGCGAGCCGAGCCGGTACCCGCGGAGGCTCGCTCGGCCGGCTGAGGAGTCCTCCGGCCGAGGGCCCGCAGGAGCTTCACCTCGGCCGTCGGAGAGCCCACCGCGGGTGTTGTTCTCACATCCGCGACTATGCTGCCCGCCGTGCCAGACGCCCTTCCCAGCCCGGCCGACATCGAGGCCTGGCTGACCGACCTCGGGATCGAGCCGGGCTCGCGCCAGGAGCGCGAATCGCTCGCCGCCTGGGACGTCACCCTGAACGGCCGGCGGCGCGTCGACCTCCGGGTCACGGTGATCCTCGACCCGTCCCTCGGGGCGATCCTGTGGGCCCACCTCGCACCGCCGCTCGGCGACGGGCTCCGGAAGGCCTACCGGACGCTCCTTCGCTGGAACGACGAGTTCCCACTGGCAAAGTTCTCGGTCGCCGATGACGGCCGGCCGATCCTCGCCGTCGAGATCCCGGCCCGCTGGCTCTCCGCGGATGAGCTCGGGCTGGCCCTCGCTCGGATCAGCGCGATCGCCGACCGGATCTTCGACGAGACCCGCGGCTGGCTGTGGATCGGGGGCCGGGTACCAAAGGGCTACGGCGAAGGCACCGAGGCCGGGCCCGGCCTGATCGGCCGCTACGCCGAGCGGCTCGGCGAGCTCGTCGACGCGTGACCCTGGGTCGTCGAGCCGCCCTCGTCGCGGCGTTCGCCGTCGTCGCGGCTCTGGGACCCGGTGGCGCGATCGGTCCGGCTCCGGCGCGCGCCGCCGCCACGGACCTGACCCTCGTCGCCGCGACGACCTACACGGTCGACCCGGCCGCGACGCGCGTCCGGATCAGCTCGGTCATCACCGCGACGAACCACCTCACGAACACCGTCACCAAGCAGTTCTTCTTCCGGACCGCCTACCTCTCGGTGCTGCCGGGCACGTCCGGCTTCAAGATCACCTCGCCGGGCCTGAAGCCGATCGTCCATGTCTCGGCCAGGCGCTCGACATTCACGCTCCTCAAGATCGACTTCGGGAAGGACCTCCCGTCGGGCAAGTCGCTCGTCCTGACGCTGACCTTCGACCTCAAGGACCCGGGCGGCGCCCCCGATCGACCGGTCCGGATCTCACCCTCGATCGTGTCGTTCACCGCCTGGGCGTTCGCGTCGACAGGCGCGACCGGCTCGTCGGTGACCGTGCGCTTCCCGGCCGGGTACCACGTCACGGTCGGCCGCGGGCCGATCGCCGGGCCGACGACCGACGCGGGGACCGGCGCCCAGCTCTGGGCGACGGGGTCACTGCCGACGCCGCTGTCGTTCATCGCCGACTTCACCGCCGATCGACCCGGCGACTTCGACGACACCAGCGTGACCGCCGCGGTCGGGGCGGCCACCGCCGCGATCGATCTCCGGTCGTGGCCCGATGACACCGCCTGGCGCGACCGGGTCAGCGACCTGCTGGTGCGCGGCCTGCCGGCGCTCGGCGACGAGATCGGGCTGGCCTGGCCGGTCGAGGGCGAGCTCGCCGTGCAGGAGGCCCTGGTCCGGAACACCGGCGGCTACGCCGGCCTCTTCGATCCCGCGGCGCGACAGATCCTCGTCTCGTACACGGCCTCGCCGAGCGTGGTGCTGCACGAGGTCGCCCATGCCTGGTTCAACGGGACGCTCGTCGCGGACCGCTGGGCCGCCGAGGCGTTCGCCTCGTACTACGCCTCGCGCGCCGCGACGGCGCTCAAGCTCAAGCTCGCCGACCCGGTCCTGACCGACGCGCTGAAGGCGAGCGCCCTCCCGCTCAATGCCTGGGGCCCGCTCGGGTCGGCCTCGGCAGACGCCGAGG
Source organism: Chloroflexota bacterium (assembly GCA_046734475.1). GTDB lineage: Bacteria > Chloroflexota > Limnocylindria > Limnocylindrales > CSP1-4 > UBA5189. Next base: position 2,272 of record JBKPRF010000047.1, on the reverse strand, counting down.
CGTACGGCTACGCCGCCTCGTTCTCGCTCGCCCAGGCGGTGGCGGCCCGAGCCGGCGAGGCAGGGCTGCAGGCCGTGTGGTCGCGCGCTGCGGCGCGAACCGGGGCCTATCAGCCCGCCGCCGGCAGCGAGACCGTCGAGGGCCCGCCGGACTGGCGGGGCCTCCTCGACCTGCTCGAGGACGCGACCGGCCAGCGCTTCGACGACCTGTGGCGGACATGGGTCGCCCGACCGGACGACCTTGCCCTGCTCGATGCCCGCGCTGAGGCGCGCGCCGCGTACGCCAAGGCCGTGACCGATGCGGGAGCCTGGTCCCTGCCGCGCCAGATCCGCGAAGAGCTCCGGGCCTGGCAGTTCGACGCCGCGACCCGCGACATCGCGGCGGCCGAGGCGATCATCGCCCAGCGCGCCGACCTCGAGGCTGCGGCGCGGAGCATCGGCGTGACGGTGCCGCGGACGGTCCAGACGGCGTTCGAGGGCGGGGCGAGCCTCGCCGCCGCGGCGACCGAGGCGAACGCCGAGCTCGTCACCCTCGAGGCGATCCGCCAGGCGGCCGCGACCGATCCGGCCGCCAACCCGTCGGCGCCGGACACGCTCGTGGCCGTCGGTCTCATCGGGGTCGACCCGGCCGCCGAGCTCGCCGCCGCCCGGGCCGCGTTCGAGGCGAGCGACCTGGAGAGCGCGATTCGCGACGCGTCGACCGCGGCCGACCACTGGACGCAGGCCGCCGATCGGGGCCGCGCCCGGCTCGTCAGCCTCGGGCTCCTGGCCCTGGCACTGCTCCTGGTGTGGCGGACCATCGTCCTGTACCGACGCCGGCCGCGGCAGGGCTGGACGGCCGATTGACGGCTGGGCCCGCCGAGGGAGGCGGTACACTCGCCGCCGATCCGGCGCCCCCGGAGCTCGTGGAGCCGCCGCCGGTCACCGAAGGAGTCGAAGGCCTCAGTGACGCACCGGCCGAGTCGTCCTGATCGGTGGCCATCGGTGATCGCCTGATGGCGGTCATCCGGCCGGCCCGGCCGCGGCGGCCGTCGCGCGAGATCCTCGAGGGCGACTCGGCCGACGTCTACTTCGCCCGTGCCGAGGAGATCCTCCAGCGCGAAGGGCTCGATCCCCTCGTGACGATGGAGGTCTTCGCCCGGCGCGACGCGACGCTGTGCGGGATCGACGAGGTCAAGAACCTGCTGGCCTACGTCCTCGAGCGGGCCGACCCCGCCGAGACATCGGTCGAGGCGCTCGACGACGGCGACACGATCTCGCCGAAGGAGGTCGTCCTCCGGATCTCGGCCCGCTACCGGGCCTTCGGGCTGTACGAGACGGCCGTCCTCGGGATGCTCGCCCAGTCGACGGGCTGGGCCACCGCCGCGCGCGAGTGCGTCGTGGCCGCGGCGCCGCTGCCGGTCGTGTCGTTCGGCGCCCGCCACGTCCACCCCGACATCACCGACGTCCTCGACTACGCGGCGATCGTGGGCGGCTGCGTCGGCGCGTCGACCCCGGCCGGGGCGCGGCTGGCCGGCCTCTCGCCGACCGGCACGATGCCGCACTCGCTGGTCCTGATCTTCCGCGACACGGTGAAGGCCGCCGAGGCGTTCGACCGGGACCTCGAGTCGGACGTCCCGCGGATCGTGCTCGTCGACACGTTCCGCGACGAAGCCGAGGAGTCGCTGCGCGTCGCGCGGGCCCTGGGCGACCGCCTGTACGGGGTCCGCCTCGACACGCCCTCGGAACGTGGCCGCGTGACCCCCGAGCTCGTGAAGGAGGTCCGGGCCCGGCTCGACCAGGAGGGCTTCGACCACGTCCGGATCGTCGTGTCCGGCGGGTTCAATCCGGAGCGCATCACGGTCTTCCAGGAAGCCGGCGCGCCCGTCGACTCGTACGCGGTCGGCTCGTACATCAGCGGCGCCTCGCCCATCGACTTCACCGGCGACATCAAGGAGATCGACGGCTCGCCGATCGCGAAGCGCGGCCGCATCCCCGGCCGCACGGCCTCGCCCCGGCTGCGCCCGGTGAACCTGGCGGAGTGGCGCTCGGAGTAGATGCCACCGGCCCGGCCGCGCGGCGCTGGCGCGGGGTCCCTTGCCGCGGAATGTTCAGATGCCACCCCGGCGGCACGGGACGGGGATGCGCCGGTGTCTAACCCGGTCGATCCAGGTCTTCCAGGCGGATTCACGTCACGTGTCGCTTCTCCGCGGCATCTGACGCCGATACGCCGCTCCGCGTGCCAGCTCCCGATGCCAACACGCGCCTCGTGCCGCTGACTGTGGCATCTGAGG
>JBKPRF010000046.1:0-3751 GCA_046734475.1 Chloroflexota bacterium | reverse complement strand
GGCCCGGCGCTGCGCTCGTCTGGGCAGACAACCGAGGCGATGCGCTCCGGTTCAGCGAGCGACGGTGACCGCGTCCAGATCGAAGCCGAGCGGTAGCTGGCCGGGCGTCGCGGGCGGCGCCTCGTTGCCTGCGCGAGCGCGCGGCTCGACGAGGTCGCGTCGGCGCGGCTCGATCGGGGCTCCGGATGGTGGGCGCGGCGGCAGCTTCGGCTCGCCGGCGCCGACCTGGAAGCGGTTGCGGAGCTCGGCCACCTCGCGGCGAACCGGCTCGACGAGCTCGTTCGGGAGGTAGGCCCGCCCGCGGTAGAGCGCCTCGTAGCGAGGGAGGAGCTCCGGCCAGTCGCGAGCGAGATTCTCGAGGAAGTGCTCGCGCGTTCCGGGTCGGAGGTTGAGGACGTTCGTCCAGATCGAGGTGGCGCCCGCGTCACGGGCCGCCCGGACGACGTCCCGGAGGAGTGCCGGCACATCCGAGAGTCCGGGCAGGATCGGGGCCATGCCGACGCCGGCCTCGATGCCGGCCGCGCGCAGGGTCGAGAGCGCCCGCAGCCGCTGCCGGGGCGGCGCCGTGCCGGGCTCGGTCGCGCGCCAGATCTCGCGATCCAGCGTCGGGATCGAGAACGTGACCGAGACCGCCGCCCGCGCGGCCGCTTCGGCAAGGACGTCGACATCGCGGACGATCATCGGGCCGCGGGTGATGATCGAGAACGGGTTCGCGGCTTCCGCGAACACCTGGAGGCAGCCGCGCGTCAGCCGGAAGCGGCCCTCCGCCGGCTGGTACGGGTCGGTCGCGGCGCCGACCACGACGTTCTCGCCGCGCCAGCTTCGACGCGAGATCTCTCGGCGGAGGACCGCGACGACGTTCGTCTTGACTCGGATCGACGCGCCGTAGCGGTCATCCGACGGGCGGTCGGCCCGTCGCTCGAAGGCCCGCACGTAGCAGAACGTGCAGCGGTGGGCGCAGCCCATGTACGGGTTCAGCGACCAGCCGAACATCATCCCGCGGACGCGGTTGAGGGCCGAGCGGCAGGGTTCCTCGCGGTACTCCACCATGGCGATTCCGGCCAGCATAGAACAGATGTTCTATGACCAGCAGCACAGGCCGCTCCCGGCACGGCATGCAATGCGGTTGTTGGGCGGGGCACACGGACAAGGACGGCCTTGCAACGTGAAGGCCGGCGGCTCCGGGCTATGTTTTCGGCCACGAGCATGGCCATCTCGCCCGACCGCCGCCCAGGCAAGGAGATGGACAAGGGAGCGCTGCTGCGCGCGCTGCGCGCCGTCCAGCGAGGCGACTCCCGGGTCCGCCTCGACCCGGCACGCGCCGGCATCGACGGCGAGATCGCCGACGCCTTCAATGCGATGGTCGACCAGCTCAACGAGTTCGCCTCGGAGGTCACTCGCGTGGCCCGCGAGGTGGGCACCGAGGGCAAGCTCGGCGGCCAGGCAGCCGTGCCGGGCGTGGCCGGCATCTGGAAGGACCTCACCGACAACGTCAACTCGATGGCCCGCAACCTCACCTCCCAGGTGCGGAACATCGCCGAGGTCACGACCGCCGTCGCCCGGGGCGACCTGTCGCGAAAGATCACGGTCGACGTCCAGGGCGAGATCCTCGAGCTGAAGAACACGATCAACACGATGGTCGACCAGCTCAACGCCCTTGCCGGCGAGGTCACCCGCGTCGCCGGCGAGGTGGGCACCGAGGGCAAGCTCGGCGGCCAGGCAGCCGTGCCGGGCGTGGCCGGCACGTGGAAGGACCTCACCGACAACGTCAATTCGATGGCCCGCAACCTGACCTCCCAGGTCCGAAACATCGCCGAGGTCACGACCGCCGTCGCCCGAGGCGACCTGTCGCGGAAGATCACGGTCGACGTCCAGGGCGAGATCCTCGAGCTCAAGGTGACCGTCAACACGATGGTCGACCAGCTGAACGCGTTCGCCTCGGAAGTCACTCGGGTGGCGCGCGAGGTGGGCACCGAGGGCAAGCTCGGGGGCCAGGCGGCGGTGCCCGGCGTGGCCGGCACCTGGAAGGACCTCACCGACAACGTCAACTCGATGGCCGGCAATCTCACCGCCCAGGTGCGGAGCATCGCGAGCGTCGCGACGGCCGTGACCCGGGGCGACCTGTCGCGGACGATCGAGCTCGAGGCGAGCGGCGAGGTCGAGCTCCTGAAGAACGACGTCAACGAGATGATCCGGAACCTGCGCGACACGACGCAGAAGAACCAGGAGCAGTACTGGCTCAAGACGAACCTGGCCCGCTTCGGCGGCATCATCCAGGGCGAGCGCGACCTCGGCCGCGTCGGCTCGCTCGTCCTGTCCGAGATGGCCGGCCTGCTCGGCGTCCAGCATGCCGTCTTCTACCTGACCGAGCCGGAGCCGGGCCAGCGCGAGCCGACGCTGCGGCGCCTCGCCAGCTACGCCGGCCACCTCGGCAGCGAGCCACCGACACGGTTCCGCATGGGCGAGGGGCTCGTCGGCCAGGCGGCCCTCGATCAAAAGGTCCTCGTCCTGGACGAGCTGCCCGACGGCTACCTGTCGATCCGCTCGGGTCTCGGGGAGCATCCGCCGCAGTCCGTGGTCATCCTCCCGATCGTCTCCGACGACGAGACGCTCGGCGTGATCGAGCTGGCGTCGTTCCGGAAGCTGAGCCCGATCCAGATGGACTTCCTCGGCCAGCTCGCCGAGACGATCGGGATCACCCTCAACACGGTCACCGCGGACATCCGCCAGGCCGAGCTGCAGCTCGAGCAGGCGGCGCGGGCCGAGGCCGAGGCCGGCCTCGCCCGTCTCCGCCAGGTCGTGGACGTGATGCCCGAGGGCATCCTCATCGCCGACGGCACGGGCCGCGTCTACCTCAGCAACGCCGCCGCCGAAGCGATCATGGGCGTGGTCCCGGCAACCGTGATCCCCGAGGAGGGCGAGGCCCGCGTGGTCCGCCGGATCGACGGCTCGGCTCTGGCACCCGAGGAGACACCACTGGCTCGCGCGGTCAACGGCCGGGACACGGTCCTCGGCGAGCAGCTTGTCGTCAGCAATCCGACGACCGGGCGGGACGTGACGATCCTCGTGAACAGCGCGCCGCTCGGCGATGCCGCGGGTGGCGGCGCCGGCGGCGTGATGGTGTTCCAGGACATCACCCCGCTGCGCGATCTCGAGCGCCAGAAGGACGAGTTCCTGGCGGCTGTCTCCCACGATCTCAAGACGCCGGCCACGATCATCATGGGCCGCGCGAACCTCCTGTCGCGGGCCCTGGCGCGGGTCCAGGGCGCGTCACCCGACGAGCTGGCCGACGGCCTCCAGGCGATCGATGAGAGCACCGTCCAGCTCGTCCGCCTCGTCGACGAGCTGCTCGACGTCACCCGGATGCGGATGGGCCAGCCGGTCACCCTCGATCTCGGCGCGGCCGATCTCGTGAAGATCGTGCGGCGGCTCGGCCAGGAGTATCGGAACCTGCACGCCAGCCATCCGATCGAGATCGAGACCGACGGCTCCTCGCTCGTCGGCGACTGGGACGAGGCCCGCGTCGAGCGGGTCGTCGCCAATCTGCTGGCGAACGCCGTCAAGTACAGCCCCAACGGCCGGCCGATCACGATCAGGACGGCGGAGCAGCTCGATGGCGATCGGACGTGGGCCGTCCTGACGGTCCAGGACCAGGGCATCGGCATCCGGCCAGACGAGCTCGACCGGGTCTTCGAGCCCTACTTCCGCGGCTCGAACGTGCCCCGCTCCGCCGGGGGCACCGGGGTGGGCC
>JBKPRF010000045.1:0-1804 GCA_046734475.1 Chloroflexota bacterium | reverse complement strand
GTGCAGCAGGGGATCGACGCGACATGGCTCGGCCGCATCGGCTATCGCGAGGCCTGGGCCCGGCAGAAGGAGCTCCTCGAGCAGCGGGCGGCCGGCGAGATCCCGGATCAGCTGCTGGTCCTCGAGCACGACCCCGTTCTGACGCTCGGCCGCCAGGCCGACGAGGCACACGTCCTCGCGCGCCCGCGCGAGCTCCGTCGCCGCTTGATCGAGGTCATCCGGGTCGAGCGCGGGGGCGAGGTCACGTACCACGGCCCGGGCCAGCTCGTGGCCTACCCGATCCTCAAGCTCGGCGAACGCGGCCTCCTCGTCCGGCCGCTGGTCCAGGCCCTCGAGGCGGCGATGATCGAGACGTGCGCCGCGCTCGGGGTCGAGGCCTATCGGCGCGATGGCCACCCCGGCTGCTGGGTCGGTGGCGAGCCCAGCGGCACGCCGGCTGAGCGAGGTCGTCCGCCGCGCAAGGTCGGGGCGCTCGGGCTCCGGATCGAGCGCGGCGTCAGCTACCACGGGATCGCGCTGAACGTCGACGTGGACCTGCGCGATTTCGAGCTGATCGACCCGTGCGGCGAGCCTGGTCTGGTCTCGACGTCGATCGCCGAGGAGCTCGGCCGCACGGCCGAGCCACCGACAACCGCCGAGGTCGAGCGCGCCGGCCGGGTGTTCGCCGAAATGTTCGGGCGAGCGATCGGCGCGGACGTCCGGTGGGCCGAGGCGCTGGCGACCGCGGAGCGGTAAGGACCGGCTGGTAGGCTCGCGCCCATGAGCGCGGGCCTGTTCGAGCTCCGGAAGGACCCGATCACCGGCTGGTGGGTCGCGACGATCGTCGATCGCGAGTTCGATCGGCGCCGATTCGCCCGTCGGGCCGAGCCGGTCGACGACGACGGCGACTGCCAGAACTGCCGTCTGCCCGAGGGCGACGGCGTCCGGATGCGGATCCTGAAGGACTTCGCCTTCCATGTCGTCGGCACGGAGGACGAGGCCCAGGAGCTCGACGGCCGGTTCGCCCAGGTCGCGATGTCGTCGGCTCGGGCGGCCGGGAGCTGGCGGACGATCGTGGCGCCGCCCGGCGAGCACCGGCCGCTGTACCAGGTCGGCGAGGTGGCCGAAGAGGTCCTCCTGCGCGCGCGCACGGCCGTGCGCGAGGCGCGAACCGCCGGTCAGACGGATTACCTGCAGGTGGTCCAGAACTGGGGCGCCCAAGCCGGTGCCCGGACGAACCACCTCTGCCTCGATCTCTACGACCTGCCGCTGATCCCGCACCGGATCGGGGAAGAGCTCGGTGGCGCGGCTCGCTACGTGATCCGGGAGGGCGAGTGCCCGTGGTGTCGCCTCGTCCGCGAGGAGACGCGCCAGCGGACACGCCTCGTCTGGGAGGACGAGAACAGCGTCGCGTTCGCGCCGTGGGGCTCTCGCTCGCCATTCGAGGTGTGGGTCGTGCCGCGGAGCCACGCCGCGGACTTCGGTGGCGCGTCGGACTCGGACATCCACGCGACCGCCACCGCCCTGCGCAACGTGCTGGGCCGGCTCGGGGCCAGCCTCGATGGCCCGCCCTACAACCTCGTGCTCCACAGCGCGCCGCTCCGGGAGCGGGTCGATGCGACGTACCACTGGCACTGGGAGATCCACCCCCGGCTGCGCGAGATCGCCGGGCTGGAGCTGGGCACCGGCCTGCCGGTGAACCCCGTCTCGCCCGAGGACGCTGTCGAGGAGCTCCGCGCGAGCGATCCCGACCCGGAGCCCGTCCGCCGATGACGGGCCGGCGGATGCCGGCCCATCGAACGACCGGCGACCAGCGTCACACAGG
>JBKPRF010000044.1:0-3501 GCA_046734475.1 Chloroflexota bacterium | reverse complement strand
CTCGAGGCCGGCGCACCGTCACCCGAACCCGGGAGCTCCGCCGAGCGCGCGGCGGTTCACCGGCTCGTGGCGGCGCTCGCGGACCACGTCGCGCCCGCGGTCCTCGAGGTCCACGCGCGATCGGAGCCGCGAGCCGGCACTCGCAAGCGTGGGCTGTTCCTAACGAATCTGTTCCGGTAGCCGGCGAAGGCTGGCCCTCGAGGGGACTCGACGGTATCCTCCCGCCCATGCTCAGGATCGTTGCCGGTCGCCGCCTCACCGAGGTGGATGTCGGTTAGTTCGCTCAACTCGTTGCCCGCCACCGGCGCGTGACGATCGACGTCGGCACGGGTGATGGTCGAGCGGTCCTTCAGCGAGCCGCCGCCGAGCCGACGACACTCGCCATCGGTCTCGACGCCGACGCCGCGTCGATGGCCGAGCTGTCCCGGCGCGCCGCTCGCCCGGCACGCAATGGCGGTCTGCCGAACGCGCTGTTCGTGCTGGCGGCGGCCGAGGCCCTCCCGGTCGAGCTCGCCAGCCTTGCCGACCTCGTCACGGTCCAGTTCCCGTGGGGCTCGCTGCTCCGAGGCGTGCTGGGCGGTGACGACCTGCGCGTGGGCGCCGGCATCGCTGGCCTGCTGAAGCCGAGCGGCACCCTCGACCTCCTGCTCGCGCCGACACCTCGTGACCGGCTCGAGGACGTGCCCACCGCAGCGGCCGAGGTGGTCGCAGCGATCGCCCGGACGTTCGGTCCGTTCGGTCTCGAGGCCACCGAGGGTCGCGAGGCCACGCAGGCGGAGGTTCGCGCCTCGGGCTCGACGTGGGCCAAGCGCCTGCTCTCGGGCACGCGGCCTGGCGCGCCGCACGTGGGCCGCGCCCACGCCTCCGCCGGCAACTCCTCGGAGAGCTCGGACCGCCGCGTCACCCTGGTCCGCTTACGGGCGTTCGCCCCAGAGGCAATGCGTGGCCACACGCCGCGGCACTTCTCGCCCGCGAGGCAGAAGACCGCACCGAAACCGGCCCGAGCACCGCCCCGCCATGTCAGCCTGTCGCCGGTCAGGCGGGATTCGCGACACCGTGTCGCGCAGAGCTGACACGGAGGCGAACCGCGCGCCTGCTCGAGTGCGATCATCGACCTGTGCCCGGCACCCTCGGCGGCGACCGCGTCCCGCTGATCCTCGACGTCGACACCGGCGTCGACGACGCGCTCGCGATCCTGTATGCCTGCGCGTCACCCGAGGTCGACCTCCTCGCCGTGACGTGCGTCTCGGGCAACGTCCCGGCCCGGCAGGTTTCGATCAACAGCCGCTCGATCCTCGAGCTGGTCGGTCGCGCCGACGTGCCGGTGTACCTGGGCGCCGAGCAGCCCCTCTCGAAGGAGCTCCGATCGGCCGAGGACACGCATGGCGCGCAGGGCATCGGCTACGCGACGCTGCCGCCACCGTCCCGCGAGGTCGCGGGGGGCCACGCTGCCGACGCGATCGGCGACCTCGTCCGGTCGCGGCCGGGCGAGGTGCTGCTCGTGACGGTCGGGCCCCTCACGAATCTCGCGCTCGGGCTCCAGCGCGAGCCGCGGCTGCCCCGCCTCCTGCGCGGCTACGGACTGATGGGCGGCGCCTACCGCTACCCCGGCAACATGACCCCGACGACCGAGTTCAACATCTTCGTCGACCCCGATGGCGCGAAGGCCGTCTTCGCCGCGTGGGCGGATGTGATCGAGGCGACCGCCGCGGACCGGGACCCGGTCCCCCGGCTCCTGGCCATGGGCCTCGACGTCACCGAGCTCAAGGCGTTCCTGCCGAGCGACATTGCCCGGCTAGGGGCGCGCGCCGGCTGCTCGCCGGACGAGATCGACCGCCTCGAGCGCCTGGAGCAGCACACCGGCACTGCCCCGGTCGCGACGGCCAACCCGGTCGTGAACCTCGTCGCCGACGCCCTCCGTTTCTACTTCGAGTTCCACAGGGAGTGGGAAGGCGTCTACGGCGCCCATATCCACGACCCGTTCGCCCTGGCCGCCGCCCTGGATCGGTCGCTGGTCACGACCGAGCCGTATTTCGTCGACGTCGAGGCCGGCCCGGGCTTGGCCCACGGCATGACGGTGACGGACTGGCGCCGCCGCTCGCCCCGGCCGGCGAACACCGATGTGGCGGTCGACGGGCGAACCGCCGCCTTCTTCGATCGGTGGATCGAACGCGTCGGGGGGCTCGCCGCGAAGACCTCGGAAGTGGCACGCTAGCGAGCAGCGAACACCGGGAAGGAGGAGGAAGGATGTCTGGTTCCTGGGGCCGCGCGATCATCGGCGTGGTCGTCGCAGTCGTCACCCTCGTCGTCGGCTTGAGCCTGGCCGGGGGCTTCGACACCACCGCGAATCCGGATACCGGGCTCGTCGGCGGGGCGAACGCGTTCATGCTCGTCCTGGCGCTGGCGCTGCTGCTCGGCTTCGTGGCCTACGCGGTCGTCGAGTTCGCCCAGACGCGCCGGCTCGACTCGATCGCCCGGCAGTTCGACACCCGGACGATCGTCCTCATGCCGATCGCGATCGCGATCAACATCGTGCTCGGCCAGACCGTCGGCACCGCTCTGAAGATCCCGCTCTACCTGGACTCGATCGGCACCATTCTCGTCGGAGCGCTGGCGGGCCCGATCCCCGGTGCGTTGACGGGACTCCTCGCGAACCTCATCTGGACGTTCGTCCTCGCCGGCACGCCATTCGGCAGCCCGTACGCCTGGCCGTACGCGATCGTCGCTGCGGAGATCGGCCTGCTCGCCGGCGTCTTCGGCTACTACGGCTTCTTCCGGAGCCGCCCGAACACCTCCACGCCTCGGCTCCTGGGCGGGCTGGCCGTCGCGGCCGTCATCCTGCTCGGCCTGGCGCTCTACGGAGTGATCCCGTTCTACAAGGGCAACTTCCAGTTCTTCGGGGACATCAGCAAGGTCGACTCGATCTTCGTCGTGCTCGCCTACGTGATCGCCATCGGCCTGCTCCTCGCCATTGTCGCGCTCGCGATCCAGCTCTTCCGGAAACGGGACCTGGGGGTCGCCTACATCGTGGTCGGCGGCGCGATCTGCGGCGTCATCTCGGCCCTGATCTCGGCGCCGATCTCGGCGTTCGTCTTCGGCGGCGTGACGGGCAGCGGCGCGGATATCCTCGTGGCCGCGTTCCAGCAGGCGGGCTCGAGCCTCATCGAAGCCGTGTTCCAGCAGGGCCTGCTGCAGGACCCGATCGACAAGACGATCGAGTTCATCGTGGCCTTCCTGCTGCTCCAGACCCTGTCGCGGCGGTTCACCGCTCGGTTCCCGCAGGGTGAGCGCGCCGTCGGGGTGGTCGAAGCCTGAACGACATCGACGCGACGGAGGAGCGCCTGCCCGAGTCCGAGCAGGCGTTCCTCGCATCACTGGCGCCCGCCGCGCCGACGCCGTATCACCACCTGAACCCGCTGACCAAAGCCGCCCTCGCGACCGTCGCGACGCTGGGTGCCTTCGCGTTCGGTGGCTACGTCGTGCCGCTCGTCATCCTCGCGC
>JBKPRF010000043.1:0-5613 GCA_046734475.1 Chloroflexota bacterium | reverse complement strand
CCCCTCGGACCGACGCCCAACCCATCGAGCCAGCCCGGCCCGAGCCAGCCCGGCCCGAGCGAACCGCCCCCGGCCACCGCGTCGCTCGGCTGCTTCGAGGCCCCGGCCGATGCCAGACCCGCCTTGGTCGTGAACCATGGCGCCCGCGGCCGAAAAGTGGTGGCACTGACCTTCGATGACGGGTACGGCCCGGTCAATACGATCCGGATCCTGGGGATCCTCCGCCACTTCCAGGTGAACGCGACGTTCTTTCCGACCGGCCGCGCCCTCGAGCTGTACCCGGACGTGTGGCGAGAGGTCGTGCGCTACGGCTTCCCGATCGCGGACCACACCTACGACCACCATGACCTCGCCGGCCTCTGCTACGCGACGCAGCTCCGGGAGCTCACCCGCCAGCAGGAGATCGCGCAGGAGGTCCTCGGCGTCGAGCCGCTGCCCGTCATGCGCCCGCCGTACGGCTCGCACGACGAGCTGACGCCGTTCGCCGCCGCCGCGGCCGGTGACACCCGCGTCGTCCTTTGGGACGTTGACACCCGAGACTGGTCCGGCATCTCCCAGTGGGCGGTCTACAAGCGGGCACGGATCGGCGGCAACGGATCGATCGTGCTCATGCACACGTTTTCGGCGACGAGCGCCGAGGCCCTGCCCAAGATCATCGCGTCCTATTGGAACCGCGGCTTCGAGTTCGTGACGATCGGCCAGCTCCTCGGGATTCCGGGGCCGGTCCCCTTCCCCTAGATCGCCTCGACGCCGTCAGCCGAAGCGACCAACCGCGCCGTACAGCGGTGTCGCCAACGCCGCGCCGTTGATCGCGCTGACCCGGTACCACTCGCTGCCCTTCTTCGCCGTGCCGCCGCAGTCGAAGCCCCAGCCGCCGCCGACGACCCGACCCGTGACCGTGGCCACGGCACCCAGGACGAGCGCGCTCTTTCGGACCGATCCCTGGTCGATACGCGGCAGCGTCCACAGGAATCCGCCGTCGCACGCGACCCGGCGCTTGGCGGTCGCCAGTGCTCGCGAGGCCACCGTGTGCTCTCGGGTCGAGTCCCTGGCGAACGCTGCAAGGTCGCTGCGGCTGCACCATTCGCCGCGATAGGCGCCGCCGGTCGAGCCTTCGGGATCGATGATCCAGATCCTGTCCGTCGTGTCGCGGCGCTCGGCGTAGATCCGGTGGCCTTTCGCGTAGTTCGGCAGCCAGCGCCTGATCGGCGAGCCGCTCGGGGCGTTCGTCGGAACACCGGACACGGTCGCGCTCATGCCGGGCACCAGCGCGCCCCACAGGCCAGAGAAGCCCCGGACCTTGGCCGGCGCCCAGCCGAAGAGCTTGAGCTCGCCGCGGATGAGGTCATCCGATCCGGCCGGTCCCTTCGGCAGCAGGCCGGCGGCGTGTCGGATCAGTTCGGCCTCGGCCAGGGTGGCGGCGGCGCCGCCAGGCCTGTGGGCGAGGAACTGCATGAGGCCGGAGACGAAGACGCAGTCCTCGTCGGCCGAGTCGTCGAAGACGTTGTTGGGCCAGAAATGCGCGTCTTCCTTCTCCGAGACGAAGGGCGGGGTGACCCAGCTCATCGATCCTCCTTACCCGACGTCGTCGGAGGACGCATCCACGTCGACGCTCTGGTTGCCATTGGCCATGCTGCCACTCGCCACAGGGTCAACGCCGGCGCCGTCCCCAGCGCCGCCGGCGGTGACGCCGACGCCCCCCGAATCGTCCGTCATGCCCGTGGCGAGCACCGCGAGCTCGGCGGCCGCATCGCCGGCCGTCGAGCCGTTCCCGGCCTTCGCCTCGGCGGTCTTCCCATTGCCGTTCGACGCCGCGTCCGCTTCTGAGCTGGCGGCCTCCAGCTGGTCGCGGTCCTTGCGCCCGCCGTCGCTGCTGGCGAGCAGCACCTCGAAGACGTCCTTGAGCTTCGATGCCGTCTGCATGTTGAAGAGGCCGACCAGGGTCGCCACCGCTGCGAACCCCCAGGTGTTGCCCTCGATCGACCCGGTCCCGCCGATGAGGCCGGCCCGCAGCAGGATGTAGACGATCGTCGCCATGACCCCGCCCAGGAACGGAGATGCGACATACGTGGCGACCCAGCTCCAGCGCAGGCGGCGCTGGCCGACGTATTTCGCGAACGAGCGCAGGACGTACGCCATCCCGCCGAGCGATCCGAGGATGCCGACGAGCAGGATCAGGTTCTGCTCCCGCGCGATCGTCACGGACTGGCCAAGGAAGGTGGTCGTCGTCGCGGGTGGCGGAACGGTGGGATCCGTCGCGACCGGCAGGACCGGCGGCCAGAAGGCCATCGCCGCGTACACCAGCAGCGCCGAATACCCGATGAAGAGGGTCAGGAGCGCGAGGACGCCCCCGTTGCCGACAGCTGCCTCACCAACCTTCGAATCGTAGGTGTCGACCGTCGAATCCGTCGCGCCCATGCCGCCCTCCCGCTGTCAGGTGCTCCCCCGCAGCAGGTGGTTCATCATGCGCCTCCTCGTCCCGAAGTCAAGCACATATTGACAGGACGGGCTACCATCTTCGGTCCGGCACGCGCCCCCGGCAGCGCCGTTGCCGAACGCACTGGCGAGGCTCGATGAGCCACCTGGAAGCTCGGTCGGCAGCGCGGCGACTCGCGGCGATCACCCTCGCGGTCGGCCTCGGCCTCGCGTCAGGGACCCCCGGACGGGCCGCCACGGGCACGACGGTCCTCGGCTTCGACGAGCTCGAGAGCGGGACCTACGTCACCGACCAGTACGCCACGGACTACGGCGTGGTCCTGATCGGGCCGCAGGCCTGGGACACCACCGAGGATAAGTGGGCGGCGCGCAGCCCGCGCAACGCGCTCGTCCTCCCGATGGACCCCGATTACTTCTGTCCGGCGGGGCTGGAGATGCATTTCCGGGAACCCGTCGGCCGGGTCAAGATCTGGGTCGGCTATCGGACGCAGCTCCCGGCATCCGGATCGATCACGTTGACCCTCTACGACGAGGACGGCCAGGCCGCGGCCCGGGCTGAGCTCGTCGCCAACGCCGGCGAAGGACCGAGCCCGGTCTCGATCCCGCTCGAGGCGAGCGCCGCAACGAAGATCGTCAAGGCCATCGTGACCACCGAGCAGGTCGACACCTGCGCGCTCGCCTTCGACGACCTCGAGTTCGACCGGTTCGAACCGCCGGCGGACCTCCAGCTGACGCCACGGGGCTGGACGATCGTCGGTGACTCAGTCGAACTCGACATCGACGTCGCGAATCTCGGTGGCCGGCCGTCGACCGCCACCACGCTCACGGCCCAGGCAGCGGGCTGGGCCGGCCAGTCGGTCGAGATCGGACCGATCGATCCCGGCGCCACCTCGACGGCCCACCTGACCATGCCGATCCCGGCTGACGCCTTCGGGCAGACGATCGCGTTCAATCTCCAGGCCGATCCGAAGGCGGCGGGCGACGCGAATGACGGGAACAACGGCGGGCAGCTCGAGGTGACGATCCCGGCTGCGACTGCGGCCCCGCCGACGGAGGGACCAGCCACCGCGGCTGCAGGCTCCGCGACCCCCTCCCCGCCCGGCTATGAGCCTGGTCCGTCGGGCGACGTGTCGCCCGACTGGGTGCCGCTCGCCATCGTCGTGGCGGCGGCGGGCGCTGTCCTGACCGCCGGCTTCAAGTGGGGCCCATTGAACGGCACGTTCAAGTGGCCGTGGGGCAAGCCGCCGGAGGGCACGATCGAGGTCGAGAACGACGGCGAGACCGCGACGGTCACCCTCAAGGACGGCAGCGTCCGCCTCAGGGCCCAGGACGCGGATCCGCCGAAGAGCTGTCAGCGAAACACGTTCTACCTCCAGCGCGAGGTCTCCGCGGACCTCCGAGGGAAATACCTCGACTCGGTCTCCGTCTCGTTCGGTGCCGACCGATCTGCGAGGACCACGCCGCTGTCCGCCGATGGCCTCGCATCGCTGCAGCAGGCCATGTCCGCGTTCAGGCGCGACGGCGACGTGTCCGTCATCAGCGTCGCGGCTTCGGCGCTCGCCGATCAGGCGACCGGGATCGCCGGCGCTCCGCCCATCGCGTCGCTCCGGCTCCTGGCGAGGATCAAGGGCCCGAGCGCGGAGATGTCGTTCACCCCGTACCACTGCGTCGTGCCGGATGGCGCGGCGACCGGAACGTTCAAGCAGCTCGGCGACAAGCCACTCCAGAAGCAGCTGCAGTACCAGGCAACGAGGCCCCTCGGGCAGGTGGCCACCCTCGACGGCTCAGCCCGGAGTCTCGGCGACCTTCTCGGGCAGCTCGAGGCGGGCCTCAGCGCCCTCGCCCGCGAGCTCTGAGCGATCCAGGGCGGCTGCATCCCGCCTGATGGCGACGCCACCGAGCCCCGCGGCCGGGCGGACCTAGACTCGAACCGTGAAGAAGATCGGGTTCCTGTCGTTCGGTCACTGGTCGACATCGCCGTATTCGCAGGTTCGGTCCGGTGCCGACGCCCTGATCCAGTCGATCGAGCTGGCCGAGGCGGTCGAGGACCTCGGCGCCGACGGCGCGTTCTTCAGGGTCCACCACTTCGCTCAGCAGCTGGCGTCGCCGTTCCCGCTCCTCGCGGCCATCGGCGCCCGGACGAAGCGGATCGAGATCGGGACTGCCGTCATCGACATGCGCTACGAGAACCCGCTGTACATGGCCGAGGACGCGGGCGCCGCGGATCTCATCGCCGGTGGTCGGCTTCAGCTCGGGATCAGCCGCGGCTCGCCCGAGCAGGTGATCGACGGCTTCCGCTACTTCGGCTACCAGCCGGCCGAGGACGACGCGCCGGGTGCCGACATGGCCCGCCAGCACACCGACGTCTTCCTCGAGGTCATCACCGGCGCCGGCTTCGCCCAGCCGAGCCCGAACCCGATGTTCCCGAATCCGCCGGGGCTCCTGCGGCCCGAGCCACACTCGCCGGGCTTGCGTGACCGGATCTGGTGGGGCGCCGGCTCGCGCCCGACTGCCGAATGGGCCGCAAAGCAGGGCCTGAACATGATGTCGTCGACGCTCATGACGGAGGACGCGGGCGTCCCCTTCCACGAGCTGCAGGCCGAACAGATCCGGCTGTTCCGGGATGCCTGGAAACAGGCCGGCCACGAGCGCGAGCCGCGGGTGTCGGTCAGTCGCAGCATCTTCGCCCTGGTCAACGACCAGGATCGGGCCTACTTCGGGCGCGGCGGCGATGACGCCGACCACGTGGGCTTCCTCGACGCTCAGACGAAGGCGATCTTCGGCCGGTCGTACGCCGCCGAGCCGGACGTCCTCGTGAAGGAGCTCGCGAAGGACACCGCGATCGAGGCCGCCGACACGCTGATGCTCACGGTCCCGAACCAGCTGGGCGTCGAGTACAACGCCCATGCCGTCGAGTCGATCTTGAAGTACGTCGCGCCGGAGCTCGGCTGGCGCTAGCGGGACATGCCCGATTACGAAAGATCAGCCGCGATTGACGCCCCGCCGGACGACACGTTCGGCTGGCTGGTCGATCCAGCCCACCTCCCGACGTTTCTGCGGATGCTGAAGCACGCCGCACGCATCCGGGATGGCCTGCGCGTGACCGCCGAGACCGACGGAGGCACGATCGAGCGCGACGTCGATGTGAGGCAGGACCGTTCGGCGCGACGGTTCACC
>JBKPRF010000042.1:0-5560 GCA_046734475.1 Chloroflexota bacterium | reverse complement strand
TCGGCGAACAGATGGGGCTCCTCCCGGACGAGCTGAGCGCAATGACCGAATCGCTCGAGCCCGTGCGGATCCAGGTCCTCGGGGCGCCGTCAGGGACGGCGGCCGAGATGGATCGCGGCCTCGCCGAGGCCGGTGTGCCGTTCGAGCTCAAGCCCCGCTTCCTCGGCGGCTTCGTGCGCTGACGCCTGCGAGACGACCGTTGCGTTCGAGCGGCCCGGCGTGACGCGCGTGGACACGGCCGGGCACTAGCCTCTGGAACTTGGAAGGAGGCCAGATGTGCTGACGCTCCTGATCATTCTCGTGGTGCTGTTCCTGCTGTTCGGTGGGATCGGCTATGGCTATCGCGACACCTGGGGCGGGTATTACACGGGCGGCACCAGCCTGCTTGGCTTGCTCCTCGTGATCTTCTTCGTCCTCTTGCTGCTCGGCGCGATCCACATCTAGGACCGCACCCCGCGCAGCCTGCGCGAGAAACGGCCCCGTCGCCGTTCCGATGGGTTCGGAACGCGAACGGGGCCGTGCTATATTCCGCGGCCCATCGGCCCGGCCGGGCCGAGCCGATTGCCGAGGAGATCGACCCGTCGGATGACGCTCGCGCGAGCCGCGCGCCGCGGAACGGCGGCGACCGACACCCACGGCTCTGTCACGCCGGCTGCGCAGCTCTCGCTCGGGCTTCCGGCCGAGCTGCCCCCGATCCCGATCGAGCCGGACTGGAAGGCCCAGCCACGGCTGTGGGGCCACTCGTACCACCCGATGTGCTCGTATCTGGCGAGCTTTCCGGCATCGCTCGCCCACGCCTTCATCGCTCGCTACAGCCGGCCCGGCGACGTCGTCCTCGACCCGTTCTCGGGTCGCGGCACGGTCCCGCTGCAGGCCAGCGCCGAAGGCCGCATCGGGGTCGGCAACGATCTGAACCCGTTCGCGTTCACCCTGACCGCGGCGAAGGTTCAGCCGGCAACCCCGGCGGAGACGCGCACCAGGCTGACCGCACTCCGTCTCGGCTATCGCTCGACCGCCGGCCGGTGGCGCGAGCTCGCCGCCGCCATCCAGGCCGACCCGGCCGGCGGTGGCCCGGAGCCGATCCCGGCCGAGGTCGCCGTCGCGTTCCACCCCGAGACGTTCGCGCAGGTCCTGTTCCTGCGCGCGTCGCTCCGATCGGACGACCGCACGGACCGCTTCCTCGCGGCCGCCGCGACCGGGATCCTGCACGGCAAGAGCCCGGCGTACCTGTCGACGCTCATGCCGAACACCTTCAGCATGGCCCCCAGGTATGTCCGCGACTACGCGGCCCGAACCGCGTTCAGCTCACCCGAGCGCGACGCCTTCGCCCTCCTCGACGCGAAGGTCCGGCGCCTGGCCCGCGACGGTGCCCCGCGGGGCGGCGGCCTGGCACTCCTCGGCGACGCGCGCGACGCGGGCGCGCGTACGACCCGCGCGCTGAAGGCGGCCGGCCTGCCCGACCGCGCCCGGCAGGTCGTGACCTCGCCGCCGTACCTGCGGGTCGTGAAGTACGGCTACTACAACTGGCTCCGAACGTGGTTCCTCGGTCTCGACGGTGCCGCCATCGACGCGACCCTCGACGACGCCCACCATCGGGCGCCGTACCTCGCCTTCCTGCGTGAGGCGCTCCATGGCCTCCGCTCCGCCCTCACCGACGACGCGGTCGTCGTGCTCGTCGTCGGTGACGTGGCGACCGACCGGGGCCGGGCGATCGAAGGTGGCATCGGGCTCGCCGAGCAGGTCTGGGAGGCGGCCGCCGAGCCCGAGGGCTATCGCCTCGCCGGCGTGACCGTCGACGAGGTCCAGGCGCACCGCAAGATGACGAAGCTGTGGGGGCCCGAGGCCGGGCAGGCGACGCAGCGCGACCGGATCCTCGTGCTCGGAGCCGGTGAACCGGGGCGGCGCCGGGCACTCGCGGGCGCCACCCTCCCGGTCGACTGGACCTGGCCGCCGCGGCTGCGAGGGCTCTGACCGACCGCTAGCATTCCGGCCGTGAAGCAGATGTACCACCCGTCGGATCTCGCGGCGATGGATCCCCTGGTCCTCATGAAGAACCTCGACCACGTCCGCATGACCAGCCGGCGGCTGAGCTACATCCTCCAGCAGCAGGTCCACCTGTACACCCCCGAGGCGAACGAGCTGCGCGAGCGGATCGACCAGTACGTCGAGGCCGAGCGACAGATCGAGGCCGAGATGGCGCGAAGGCGAATCCGGGCCTAGGTGGCGCCGCGCCGCGGCAGGCGGGGCACTAGGCGACCGCGGCGACCCTCCGGACGGCCGGCGCGGCCGCCTTCGACCGGGCCCGCTCCTCCGCCACGGTTTCCGTGACGAACGTCGCGAGTCGACCCATCTCCGAGAGCCCGAAGCAGATGCCGTGCTCGGCCAACTCGTCGGGGCCCCACCCCCGGAACAGCCCCCGCCCGGCCACCGCGCACATCTCGTCGTAGAGCTCCGGCCAGCCGACGCGGCGGCGGGCGAAGCAGAACCTGACGAACTCGGCGGCTTCGGGTGAGAGCGCACGCGCGGGCGCGGGGCGCGCGATCATCGATCCATCCTCCAAACGTTGCCTGCGGGCGCAGCGGGGCTGCCGGAGGCACGGCGAAGCTGGCCGTGGCCCCGGCTGGGGCAGTTCGGGTGCCCGGGAGGACCCTCCCGAAGGGGTCTGGCCGGTACCGGGCATGGTACGTCTCCGGCCCGATTCGCCGGAAGGGGGGTTCTCCACGTTTTCGTCCACGAACTTATCCACAGGCCGACGAACCCGGCGCGAGAAGCTACCCCGGGAGCGACTCGGGGCCCTCGGAGGACCGAGGCGACGCCCCGCTGGCGATCGGTCCGAGGATGCGGCGGCGGACCCCGAGCCCGGGCTCCGGCGTGAGCCGCCAGCGATGATCGGCGTCGAGCTCGAGGCCCTCGAACGGATCGTCCGCGAGGAGCAGGCAGCCGTCGAGGTCGACCCAGTCCGCGAGCGACGCGACGGCCGCGGAGGCGGCGATCCCGACCGACGTCTCCTCCATGCAGCCGAGGAACGTCCGAAAGCCGAGCTCTCTCGCCCGAGCGAGCATCCGTCCGGCGGCGCCCACACCGCCACACTTCGCGAGCTTCACGTTGACCCCGGCGACGAGGCCGGCGAGGGCGTCAAGGTCCTCGATCGTCACGCACGACTCGTCCGCGACGATCGGCAGGGGCGACGCTTCCTGGAGATCCGCCAGCCAGTCGAGCCGGGTCGCGGGGAAGGGCTGCTCGATGAGCTCGACACCGAGCTCGACGAGCTCCGGCACCAACGTCTCGGCGACCTCCGGCGTCCAGCCGGTGTTGGCGTCGACCCGGATCGGCCGCGCGTAGACCTCCCGGACGGCGCGCAGCGTCGCGAGATCCGCCGGGCCCCCGACCTTGATCTTCAAGGCCGGGAAGGCCCCCGCACGCCGAGCCCGCTCCGCGACCACCGCGGGCTCGTCGAGGCCGAGCGTGAAGTCGGTCGGCGGGATCGGACCGGCCAGGCCGAGCAGCGCGTGGACCGGCACGCCGGCGACCTTGCCGGCCAGGTCATGGAGGGCGATGTCGAGGGCACACTTCGCGGCGCCGTTCCAGCGGATCGCGTCGGCCATCCGACCGCCGGCCTCGGCCAAGCCGTCGGCCGTCAGCGTGGGGGCCCCGATCGCCTCGAGGAGCTGCGGCCAGACGGCCACCATCGTCTCGGGCGTCTCGCCGTAGAACCGATCGGGATAGCCCTCGCCCAGGCCGACGAGGTCCGGGTGGCGGTCGTCACGGAGCTCGACGACGACGGTCGTGATCCGGCGGCCGCCGCCGGGCTCGCTCCGGGCGATGACGAAGGGATCGCGGAGGGCGAGCTCGAGGACCTCGTGCCGGAGGCTGAGGGTCACGCCGGGACGGGCGCCAGCGCGGCGTGGATGGCGGCCCACAGGCCGGCGGCGCCGAACCGGACCGGGTCGGCGGCCGGCAGGCCCGTCTCGCGCTCGGTCTCGGCGATCACCCTTCGGGCCTCGGCCTCGTCCGGGATCAGCGACGTGTTGAGGGCGATCGCGACCACCCGCGACGGAGCGATGAGGCCGGCCACGGTCTCGTGGAGCCGGATGAACTCCGGCAGTCGCGCGATCGGGAACGAGGCCTCTGGCAGGTGAGCGAAGTCGTGCTCGGCGAGGCCCGGCTTGTGGACCATCACCATCGCCTCGGGGGTCGCCCCGTGGATGAGGCCGAGGGTGACCGACGAGTAGGCCGGATGGTCGAGCGAGCCCTGGCCCTCGACGATGATCCAGTCGCCCTTCGACTCGGCCTCCTCGACCAGCCACTCGACCGTCCCCTGGACGAAATCGCTGATGACCCGGTCGACCGCGACACCCCAGCCCTCGATCATCATCCCCGTCTGGCCGGTGGGCACGAACACCGCGCTGTCGCCGGCGGCGAGGGCCGACTTGCGGAGCTCGAGCGCGACCGACATCTTGCCGATCGCGCAGTCGGTGCCGACGGTGAGGATCACGTGCTTGCCCGGTCCGTGTCGCCGGCCCACCGATGTCTCGTGGCGCTCCGGCGGCCGGCGGTAGTCGACGATCTGCGTGCCGGCCTCCCGGGCAGCCGCGGCAAACTCGGGGTCATCTCCGAGGAACGTGTGGAGGCCGGAGTGCACGTCGAGGCCGGACCGGATGGCATCGAGGATCGTCGCCCGCCACTCGCGCGGGAGCTTGCCGCCGGTCGGGGCGATGCCGATGAGCAGCGTGTCGGGCTTCGTCGGCATCGCCAGCGCCTCGGCCAGCGTGGCCACGGCCGGTATGTCGTGACCCGGCAGCCACTCGGCCACGTTCCGTCCCGCGATCGACGAGTCGAGCAGGGCCACCACCTCGTCGGTGCCATAGCGGATCACGCCCATGGCAGTCTTGGCGTTGTGGACCCGGAACTGGCCCTCGGTCAGGATCACGAGCCGGCGCATCGCTGCCGAGGATAGCCAGCCCGATCCGCGCTAGAGTCGCGGCATGAGCGTGAAGGTTCCTCCCAAGGGCACGAGAGGCGAGCAGGGCTGGCCGATGACCTCCGAGCAGGCTGTCGGTTGGAGCCACCAGCAGGAGCGGGAATTCCGGGAGCACGGCGGCGGCCGGACCCAGGGCGGCATCCCGACCCTGCTCCTCGAGACCGTCGGCGCGAAGTCCGCTGCACGGCGGGTCGCGATGGTGGGCTTCGTCGAAGAGCAGCCCGGCTCTTGGCTGATCATCGGTTCGATGTCCGGCATGGCCAAACACCCCGCCTGGGTCTACAACCTCGCGAAGCGTCCCGAGGCGACCATCGAGTTCGGTGACGGCCGCCGCGTCGACGTCGACGCGAAGACGCTCGACGGCGCCGAGCTCGACGCCGCCTGGGAGCTCATCGGGCGCGAAGCCCCCGAGTACCCGAAGTACCGGTCGCAGACCGATCGGGAGATCCCGGTCGTCCGCCTCACGGAGCGCCGCCCGGGCACCTGACGGGTCCGCCGCCTTGATCGGCCCGCGGTCGAAGGCCATCCCTGTTTGTAGCAAATCTGCAATGCGCCACCCCTCTCAGTGGTGCTTAGCCC
>JBKPRF010000041.1:0-4783 GCA_046734475.1 Chloroflexota bacterium | reverse complement strand
GTCTTGTTGACGCCCAGCGCGATCGAGCCGCTCTGGCCCGCATCGACGGTGAGGCAGTCCCCCGCGACATCACTCGCGAGGTTCAGCCAGACGCCGATGGTCGAGCGGTTCTCAACGTCGAACACGAAGTCGTTCGCCGTGTCCGACGAAGACGGGGTCGGCTCGGCCGGCTCAGTCGTGTCGAGCGTCGCCGTTGGCAGCGCCGACGACGCGGTCGACGGTGCCGCTGGGACCGAAGCTGTGGGCGGAAGGGTCGACACGCACGCGAGCGCCGCGAACGCGAGAGCGATGATCGCGGCGGGAGTCCGCATGATCGGTCAGGGTGACGTCATGAGCGCCGCCGCGAGACGGCCCGCGACGCGGGCGTTGTTGACGATCAGGGCGGTGTTGGCCTTGATCGAAGCGCCGCCGGTGAGCTCGGCGATCCGGGCCAGCAGCCAGGGCGTGAGGTCGGGGCCGTGGATGCCCGCGGCGTCGGCGCCGGCGATGGCGTTCTCGATCGCCTCGCGGGCCACGTCGTCGGGGAGCGCGTCCGCTTCGGGCACGGGCGTGCAGACGAGGATCCCGCCTCGGAGGCCGAGTCCGAGATGGGTCCGGACCCGCGCGGACGCTGCCGCATCGTCGGCGACCCACGACGGCGAGCGCACGCCCGAGCTCCGCGAGTAGAAGCCGGGCAGCTCGGCCTGGCCGATCGTGAGGACCGGCACGCCGTGGGTCTCGAGATACTCGAGCGTCAGCGGGATGTCGAGGATGGCCTTCGCACCGGCGCAGACGACCGCGACGGGCGTCCGGGCGAGCTCCAGCAGGTCCGACGAGATGTCGAAGGTCGTCGAGCCGCCGCGATGCACCCCGCCGATCCCGCCCGTGGCGAACACCCGGATCCCGGCGGCGTGGGCCGCGATCATCGTCGCCGAGACCGTCGTCGCCGACCAGCCGGGACGCTCGAACGCCTCCGCGAGGCTCGGGCGGGCGGCCTTGAATACCGCCCCCGGCTCGGCGGTCGCGAGCTCGAGCAGCTGGCGGTCGTCGAGGCCGATCAGCAGCCGGCCGTCGTGGATCGCGATCGTCGCAGGCTCGGCGCCGGACTCGCGGATCGCGTCGCCGCAGGCAAGGACGACCTCGAGGTTCTGCGGGTGCGGCAGCCCGTGGGCGATGAGGGTGGACTCGAGCGCCACCACCGGACGCCCGGCGGCCATCGCCTCCGACACGTCGCGGAACACCTGGAGCCGCTCGGCGATCGACTTTGGCCGGCTCGGGCTGCGGGTCATGGCTTCAGGCTCAGCCCGCCGGCAGCTCGACGCGGGGGCCGGTCAGATGGCGGGCCGCGGCGCGATGGCCGGCGAGCGTCGCCCGGTGGAGCGCCTCGGGTTGGGGCCGGCCGGAGGCTCGAGCACCGAGCCAGCCGACGATGAACCCGGCGTCGAAGGCGTCCCCGGCGCCGGTCGTGTCGGCGGCGTTGACGCTCGGCGTGGCGACGTCGAAACGTAGCGGCTCGTCGACCCCGTCCTCGCGGGCCACGACCCGCGCCCCGCGGTTGCCGCGCTTGATCACCGCGATCCGGGCGAATTCGAGCAGGCCATCGGCGGCGTAGCGGCCGAGGAATGCCTCGGCCTCGGGTTCGGTCGCGAACAGCACGTCCGGCCGGCAGCCCGCGATGAGATCGTTCGCCGCTCGGCGGCCGCTGGACAGCAATGGCCCGACCGAGGCGAGGTCGACCGAGACGAGCGCCTCGCGCCCCCGCGCGAGCTCGATCGCCCGCCGTCCGGCCCTGCCGAGCGGATCACCGAGGAGCGAGTAGGCCGGCAGGTGGACGAGCTCGACCCGATCGAACCAGTCGCCGCGGAGGTCGCCGGGCGTCAGCCGATCGGCCGCCCGTCGATCGGCGACGAATGACCGCTCGCCGCCCGGGGTCACCACCACCCCGATCCGGCCGGTGCGCGCGCCCGCGACACGGGCCGCGCGGACGGTCACGCCGTCGCGCTCGAGCTGGTTCACGAGGGACCGTCCAGCGCCGTCTCGCCCCACGGCGCAGACGAGCTGGACGCGAGCGCCGAGCCGGGCGAGCCAGCGCGCCGTGTTCGCGGCCGAGCCGCCCTGGCGGATCTCGACCCGGCCCGGCACGTCCGTGCCGGTCTGGACGGGCCGGGCTGCGGCGAGGACGACGTCGAGCATCAGGTCGCCGAGCACGAGGACCCGGGCCGGCGCCGGTCGCTCGGTGGCCTTCGCGGGTGCGGCGCTCACGAGCCGGATGGTAGCCGCGGGCGGGCCGCGTGAACGCCGCCGGAAGGGTCCCCTTGGTACGCTTCGCTCGATGCGCTCCGTCTCCGCGGATCGAGGTCCCGCGATCGCGCCAGAGCTGGAACAGCTCGCGATCAACACGATCCGGACCCTCTCGATGGACGCGGTCCAGAAGGCCAACTCGGGCCACCCCGGCGCACCGATGGGCGCCGCGCCCATGGCCTACGTGCTGTGGACGCGATTCCTCCGCCACGCGCCGTCGAATCCCCACTGGCCTGATCGCGACCGGTTCGTTCTGTCGGCCGGCCACGCGTCGATGCTCCTCTACTCGCTCCTCTACCTGACCGGCTACGGGCTCGAGGTCGAGGACCTCCAGCAGTTCCGGCAGTGGGGCTCGCGGACCCCCGGCCATCCGGAACTAGGCGTCGCACCGGGGGTCGAGGCGACGACCGGGCCGCTCGGCCAGGGCCTCTCGAACGCGGTCGGCATGGCGATCGCCGAGCGCCGCCTGGGCCACGAGTTCAACCGCGAAGGCCACACGGTCGTCGACCACCGGACATATGTCCTCGCCTCGGACGGCGATCTCCAGGAAGGCGTCGCGTCGGAGGCAGCGAGCCTCGCCGGCCATCTCCGGCTCGACAAGCTGACCGTCCTCTACGACGACAACCACATCCAGCTCGATGGGCCGACCGACATGGCCTGGTCGGAGGACGTCCTCGGACGGTTCGCCGCGTACGGCTGGGGCATCGCCCGCGTCACGGACGGCAACGACCTCGACGCGATCGAGGCGGCGATCCGGACGGCCGACGGCGACGGGCTGCCGACGATCATCGCGGTCCGGACCCACATCGGCTACGGCGCGCCGACCAAGCAGGACACCCAGAAGGCCCACGGCTCGCCGCTCGGCGAGGACGAGGTCCGGGCCGCGAAGGCGGCCTACGGCTGGGATCCCGACGCCCATTTCTTCGTCCCGCCCGAGGCGCTGGAGCTCATGCGTCGCGCGATCCCGGCGGGCAAGGCCCTCGTGGACCAATGGGAAGCGGCGATGGACGGCTACGCCAAGGCCTATCCGAACGAGGCCGCGGAGCTGCGGCGGCGGGTCGCGGGCCGGTTGCGAGACGGCGCCCTGGACGGGCTGCCGGCCTTCAAGCCGGGCGATGAGCTGGCCACGCGCCAGGCCTCCCAGCAATCGATCGCGGCGCTGGCCGAGCCGGTGCCGGAGCTGTTCGGCGGCGCGGCCGACCTCTCCGAATCGAACCTGACCCTGATCAAGGGCGCCGGCGATTTCGAGGCGAACAACGCGGGTCGCAACCTCTGGTTCGGGGTCCGCGAGCACGCGATGGGCGCGGCGGTGAACGGGATCGCGTACCACGGCGGGTTCATCCCGTACGCCGGCACGTTCCTCAACTTCAGCGACTACATGCGCGGCTCCGTCCGGCTCGCGGCGCTCGCCGGGCTGCACGTCGTCTACGTCTGGACCCACGATTCGGTGGGGCTCGGCGAGGACGGCCCGACCCACGAGCCGATCGAGCACTACGCGGCGCTGCGGGCCATGCCGAACCTGTGGTTCGTGCGGCCGGGCGATGCCAACGAGGCCGCCGCAGCGTGGGCCGTGGCCGTGGAGCGCCGCGGCGGGCCGGTGGCGCTCTCGCTGACGCGCCAGAAGCTGCCGACGCTCGAGGGCACAGCGGACCTCGCGCGGGAGGGCGTCGCCCGCGGCGGGTACGTCCTGCGGCAGGCCGCCGGCGAGACGGACGGCACGGCGCCGGAGCTCATCCTCATCGCGACGGGCTCCGAGCTGCAGCTCGCCTTCGGCGCGGCCCAGGCGCTCGAGGCGGACGGCATCCGGGCACGCGTCGTCTCGCTGCCGTGCTGGGCGGCGTTCGAGCTCCAGGACCAGGCGTACCGCGACTCGGTGCTGCCGCCCGGGGTCCGGAAGCGGCTGACGATCGAGGCCGGCGCGACGCTCGGCTGGGAGCGCTACGCGGGCGACGACGGCGCGCTCATCGGGATCGACCACTTCGGCGCGTCGGCCCCGGCCGGCACGATCTTCGAGCAC
The DNA here is from genome assembly GCA_046734475.1 of Chloroflexota bacterium. Classification (GTDB taxonomy): domain Bacteria; phylum Chloroflexota; class Limnocylindria; order Limnocylindrales; family CSP1-4; genus UBA5189. Next base: position 486 of record JBKPRF010000041.1, on the reverse strand, counting down.
TACGGCTTCACGGTCGATCGGGTCGCGGATGTCGCGCGGCGCGTCGTCCGCGACGGCCTCCGCGGCCGCATCCCGACACTCGATCCCGGCCATCAGCCGGCGGGCCTGCACCTCGGCCACGGCGGAGATGGCGGCGGCACCGCTGACGGCTCGCACCCGAGCCTCGGGAGCGGCGACTCGGGGGTCGATCGGACGTCCGGGTCGGACCCGGGCCACAGCTGATCGGCCGGCGACGAGCATGCGCGTCGCGTTCGCAGCGGATCACGCCGGAGCGGCCCTCAAGGGCGAGCTCATGCGCCGGCTCGAGCACGCCCGCCTCGGCCACGACCTCGCCGACCTCGGCGGCGACGGGTCGGACCAGAACGACGACTATCCGGACTTCGCGCAGCGGCTCGGGAGCGCGATTCGAGATGGCCGGGCCGACCGCGGGATCCTGATCTGCGGCTCGGGCGTGGGGGCGTCCGTGGCGGCCAACAAGATGCGTGG
>JBKPRF010000040.1:0-7165 GCA_046734475.1 Chloroflexota bacterium | reverse complement strand
GACAAGCCGTGCCCGGAGACCACCAGCGCGCCGGGCCCGACATCCGATGATCGCCGGCATCTGACGAGCGCACGGCCCTGCGCGTCCTCGCCCCCCGACACGGCCTTGATCTCGTAGGTCTCGAGGACGGGCTTCCAGCCGAAGACCGGCTCGATCGCCGCGTCGACCGCCTCGAACAGCGCATCGACCGGCCCGTTGCCGATAGCCGCCTTGGCGTGGTCCTCGCCCGCGACCGAGAGCGAGACCATGCCGGTCGCGTTGCCGCCGTGGGACGACGTCACGTTCCAGCCCTGCAGGGCCACTGCCTGCGGCACCTCCGCCATGCGCTGCTCGACGAGGGCTATGAGGTCGTCGTCGGTGACGTCCTTCTTCGCGTCGGCCAATGCGATCGCCTGGCGGTAGACGGCGTCGAGGGCCTCGCCCTCGAGCTCGTAGCCGAGCTCCTTCAGCTTCCCGCCGAGGCCTCGACGACCCGACAGCTTGCCGATCGTCAGCGACGAGCCCGACAGCCCGACCGACTGCGGAGTCATGATCTCGTAGGTCAGCGGGTTCTTGATGACGCCGTCCTGGTGGATGCCGGACTCGTGGGCGAAGGCGTTGCCGCCGACGATTGCCTTGTTCGGCTGGACCGCGAAGCCGGTCAGGTAGCTGACCAGCCGGGACGCGGCGGTGATGTGCTCGCTCTGGACGCCGGAGACGAGCGCCGGAGCGGCTGTGGCGCCCTTCCCCGCGCCGCTGGATCCGGTACCGAACTGCGTCGGCCGCGTGCGGAGGGCCATCACGACCTCCTCCAGCGAGGCGTTGCCGGCCCGCTCGCCGAGGCCGTTGATCGTGACCTCGACCTGGCGCGCCCCGGCTTGGACGGCGGCGAGGGTGTTGGCGGTGGCGAGGCCGAGGTCGTTGTGGCAGTGGACGCTCACGGTCGCGCCACTGCCGACCCGGTCGACGACCCGCGCGACGAGCGTCCCGAACTCGGCCGGGATCGCGTAGCCGACGGTGTCCGGGATGTTCACCGTCGAGGCGCCGGCATCGACGACGGCCTCGTAGATCGCGAGCAGGTACGCCGGGTCGGTGCGCGAGGCGTCCTCGGCGCTGAACTCGATCTCGACGTCCCGGCCGAGCGCCTTCCGGCCGTGCTTCACCCACTTGACGGCCTCGGCCAGGGCCGCGTCGCGGTCCATCCGGAGCTTGTGCTTGAGGTGGATGTCGCTCGTGGCGATGAAGACGTGGAGATGGGGCCGTTCAGCGACCTTGATCGCCTCGATCGCCCGCTGGGGATCGCCGTCACGGCAGCGGGCGAGGGCCGCCACGGCGATGCCGCCCCTGATCTCGCGGGCGATCCGCTGGACGGCCTCGAAGTCGCCCGGCGACGCGGCCGGGAACCCGGCCTCGATGACGTCGACCTTGAGCCGCGCGAGCTGCCGCGCCACCTCGAGCTTCTCGGCCGCGGTCAGGCCGGCACCCGGCGCCTGCTCGCCGTCGCGCAGCGTCGTGTCGAAGACCCGGACCGTCCCCGGCGCGACGGCGGGCGGCATCAGGCGTTGCCCGCCGCCCGAGCCGTGTCGGCCGCGGGCTTGGCGGCACTCGTCGCCGCGGCCTGGGCCTCACCGGCCTCCACGACGACCGGGTTCAGGAACGGCATCTGGGCCCGCAGCTCGGCGCCGACCCGCTCGATCTGGTGGTTCTTGTCCTGTTCCCGGAGCCGCCGGAACTCGGCGCCGCCGGTCTCCTGCTCGGCGATCCAGCGGTTCGCGAACGCCCCGCTCTGGATGTCGGCGAGGACGTCCTTCATCGTCGCCTTCACGCCCTCGGCGACACGAGGGCCCGAGACGTAGTCGCCGTACTCGGCCGTGTCGCTCACGCTGAAGCGCATGAAGTTCAGTCCGCCGCGATACATGAGATCGACGATGAGCTTGAGCTCGTGCATCGTCTCGAAGTACGCGAGCTCGGGCTGGTAGCCGGCCTCGACGAGGGTCTCGAAGGCGGCCTTGATCAGGGCCGAGACGCCACCGCACAGCAGGGCCTGCTCGCCGAACAGGTCGGTCTCGGTCTCCTCCTTGAAGGTCGTCTCGAGCACGCCCGCGCGGGTGGCGCCGAGGGCCCGGGCGTAGGCCAGCACTCGGGCCCGGGCGGTCCCGCTGGCGTCCTGGCCGACCGCGAAGAGGGCCGGCACTCCCCCACCAGCCACGTAGACGCTGCGGAGGAGGTGGCCGGGCCCCTTCGGGGCGACCATCCCCAGGTCGACCTCCGGCGGCGGCGTGATCCGCTCGAACCGGATGTTGAAGCCGTGGGCGAACATCAGGAGCTGCCCCGGCCGGAGGTTCGGCCCGATCTCCGCGTCGTACAGCGCCTTCTGGGCGGTGTCGGGCACGAGGATCATCACGACGTCGGCGGCCTTCACGGCGTCGGCGACGGTCTCGACCCGCAGCCCGGCCTCCTCGGCCAGCGCCCGGCTCTTCGATCCGGCCGCGAGCCCGACGATGACGTCGACGCCGGAGTCCCGCAGGTTCTGGGCGTGGGCATGGCCCTGGCTGCCGTAGCCGATGACGGCGACGGTCTGCCCGGCCAGCGCCCGCGGCTCGACGTCCGCGTCGTAGTACATCCTCGCGGTCACTTCTTCATCGCCTCCTCGATCGACCCGGCGCCGCGGGCCATGACGACGGCCCCGGTCCGGACCAGCTCCTTGATCCCGAATGTCCGCAGCAGCCCGACGAAGCTGTCGACCTCGGCCTCGCTGCCGGCGATCTCGACGATCATCGACTCGATCCCGAGGTCGAGGATCCGGCCGCGGGCAAGCTCGACGACCTTCACCACTTCCGCGCGATTCGCCTCGGTCGCCCGGACTTTCACGAGCGCGAGCTCGTGCTCGACCGTCGGCTCGGACGTGACGTCCTGGACCTTCACGACGTCGATGAGCCGGTAGAGCTGCTTCGCGGCCTGCTCGACCGCGATGTCGTCGCCGTGGAGGCTGATCGTCATCCGCGAGAGGCCCGGCTGATCGGTCCGGCTCACCGCGAGCGAATCGATGTTGAAGTTGCGGGCCCGCATGAGGCTCGCGACGCGGTTGAGGACGCCGGGCTTGTCGACGACGAGGGCGACGAGTCGATGCAGCCGGGTCTCGCCACTGCCCGGAAGGGCCCGCGACGGCGGCGCGGTGTGGGCGGGAGCGCTCGATGCGTCGGCCATCGCCCTACCCGTCCCAATGCTCGATGAGGTCGGACAGGCCCTTGCCCGCGGGCATCATCGGGAAGACGTTCTGCTCCTCGGCGATCTCGAACCACACGAGCGCCGGCCCGTCGACACCCTGGGCGAAGCGGATCGCGGCGTCGACCTCGGCCGGCGTCGAAGCCTTCGTGGCCGGCACGCCGTAGGCCTCGGCGAGCTTGAGGTAGTCGGGGCCCAGGAGGTGGGCCGAGTGGTAGTTGCCCGCGTAGATGATCTCCTGCCACTGCCGGATCATCCCGAGCTTCTTGTTGTCGAACAGCGCGATCTTCACCGGGATCCGGTCCTGCACGAGGGTCATCAGCTCCTGCGACGTCATCTGGAAGCCGCCGTCACCGACGATCGCCCACGTCTCGCGACCGGGCTCGCCGAGCGCCGCGCCCATCGCCGCCGGCACCGCGAAGCCCATCGTCCCGAGGCCGCCTGACGACACGTGGGTGTTCGGATGGCGGAAGCCCGCGTACCGCGCCAGCCACATCTGGTTCTGGCCGACGTCGGCGACGTATGTGGCCTCGTGCTCGGTCAGCTCGCCGATCCGCTGGACGACGTAATCGGCCGAGAGCAGGCCGTCGCGCCAGGCGCCGGAGCCGTGCCACGAGCTCGCCTCGGAGTCGCGGCGCCACTCGGCGAGCTGGTCGAGATACTCGGCGCGGGCCTCGCGCGGCACCTCGCTGATCATCGGCAGCAGCGCCGTGATGACCCGCTTTGCGTCACCGACAATCGGCACCTCGACCGCGACGTTCTTGCCGATCTCGGCCGGGTCGATGTCGACGTGGACGATGCGGGCGTAGGGCGCGTACGTCCGGACGTTGCCGGTGACCCGATCGTCGAACCGCATCCCGATCGCGAGCAGCAGGTCGGCCGACTGGATCGCCCGGTTCACGTGCTTCCAGCCGTGCATCCCCATGAAGCCGTAGGCAAGCTCGTGCCGCTCGTCGACGGCGCCGACCCCGAGCAGCGTCCAGGCGATCGGGATCGAGGCCTTCTCGGCGAGCTCCAGGAGCTCAGCCTCGGCGCCGGAGTGGAGGATGCCATGGCCGGCGAGGATGACCGGCCGCTTGGCCGCCTCGATCTCGGTCGCGGCCGCCTTCAGCTGGCGGTAGTGGCCGTGGAGATTCGGCTTGAACCCGGGCAGGCCGGCGCGGACATTGTCCTCGTCGGGGTGCTGGGCGCTCGTCTCCTGCTGGAGCGCGTCCTTGGTGATGTCGATGTGGACCGGCCCGGGGCGGCCGCTCCGGGCGATGTGGAATGCCTCGGCGAACACGCGCGGCAGGTCGTTCGCGTCGCGGACGAGGTAGTTGTGCTTGGTCATCGGCAGGGTGATGCCGTTGATGTCGATCTCCTGGAAGGCGTCCTTGCCGATGAGCGCCGAGGGCACGTTGCCGGTGATGGCGATGAGGGGGGTCGAGTCCAGCATGGCCGTGCCGATGCCGGTCACGAGATTCGTGGCGCCGGGACCTGACGTGCCGATGCACACGCCGACCCGGCCGGTGACCCGGGCATAGCCGTCGGCGGCATGCGCGCCGCCCTGCTCGTGCCGGACGAGGACGTGCCGCAGCTCGGGGTAGTCGCCGAGGATGTCGTACAGCGGCAGGACCACGCCGCCGGGATAGCTGAAGACCACGTCGACGCCCTGGCGGAGGATCGCCTCGACCACCACGTCGGCTCCGATCCGCGGTCGCCTGCCGCGGGCCGCGACCGGATCGGCGGTCCGCACGGCCGGGTTGGAGGAGCCCTCGCGGAGCATCTCGCGCTGGGCCTTCTCGACGGCCTCGGCATGCGCCGTGCCATCCGCGGGAACGTGGCTGTGGCGGAGGGGACGCGAGGGATCAGGCGCGGCGACGGGCGCGGCCGTCGACGGCTTGCCCGGTCCGCCCTTCGTCATCGTCATGTGCCTGTCCTCCCGCTGCGACTGCCTCCAGCAGGCGCTGCCCTCAGCTCGGATCCCCGGAGAAACGAAAACCCCCGCCGCTCCGGCGGGGGTCCTTCGGTGTCCGGTGGTGTCGCGCTCCTAGCGCTCGCTCCTCCGTGTCCCTCCGTTCTCCCGCCGGTCGTCGCCGACGATGAGCCCGATGAGGCTCTCGATGACGACGATGATCGACCGGATAAGGGAGAGCGGGTTCGCCTCGCGGGGCTCGAGCGGCACGTGGACGCGCCGGCCGTCGGCCGTCATGGCGACGGCGACGGGCTGGCGATCGAAGCGCTCCGAATTCCCCACGATGCGCGGCAGTCTACGGGCACGACCGTTGCAGACGCAACCGGACGATCGACGGAGGGCTTTAGTACCCGTTCGGTGGGGTGTGATGCCGTCGTCACGAGTTCGGGTCAGACGGCAATGCCGTGCTAGGCTGCCGGACCCATGACCGGCCCCGCGACCGCGCCGCGCTCCCTCGTCGAGAAGATCTGGGACGACCACATCGTCGCCACGCGGCCCGGCGCGCCGGATGTCCTGGCGATCGATCTGCACCTCGTCCATGAGGTCACGAGCCCGCAGGCCTTCACCGGCCTCCGCAGGCGTGGGCTGAAGGTCCGGCATCCGGAGCGGACGGTCGCCACCGCAGACCACTCCGTCCCGACGACGCCCCGCAGCCTGCCGATCCTCGACGAGCTGGCGGCTGCGCAGGTCCAGCAGCTCGAGACGAACTGTCGCGAGTTCGGCATCCCGCTCCACGGCCTCGGCGATCCCGCCCAGGGGATCGTCCATGTCATCGGCCCGCAGCTCGGCCTGACCCAGCCCGGCATGACGATCGTCTGCGGTGATTCCCACACGAGCACCCACGGGGCGTTCGGGGCGCTCGCGTTCGGCATCGGGACGTCCGAGGTCGAGATGGTCCTCGCAACCCAGTGCCTGCTCCAGCGCCGGCCGAAGACCTTCGAGGTCCGTGTCGACGGCCGGCTCGCGCCGGGCGTCACCGCCAAGGACATCATCCTCGCGCTGCTGGCCCGCATCGGGATCGGCGGCGGCACCGGCCACGTCTTCGAGTACCGCGGCGAGGCGATCGGGGCGCTGACCATGGAGCAGCGCATGACGATCTGCAACATGAGCATCGAGGGTGGCGCGCGGGCCGGGCTCATCGCACCGGACGACACGACATTCGGCTACATCGAGGGTCGGGAGCACGCCCCGAAGGGCCACGCCTGGGACGTAGCCGTCGAGCGCTGGCGAGCCCTTCCGACCGACGAGGGCGCGGCGTTCGACCGCTCGATCACGCTCGACGCCTCGGCCCTCGAGCCGATGGTGACCTATGGCACGAACCCCGGGATGGGCCTGCCGATCACCGGCCGGGTCCCCGACCCCGACACGATCAGTGACGGCACCCAGAAGCGGGCCCTCGAGCACGCCCTCGCCTACATGGACCTCCGGCCGGATCAGCCGATCCTCGGCCAGAAGGTCGATGTCGTGTTCATCGGCTCGTGCACGAACGGCCGGATCAGTGACCTGCGCCTCGCTGCGGCCGCGCTGAAGGGGCGGAGGGTCGCGGATGGCGTCCGGATGCTCGTCGTGCCCGGTTCCGACGAGGTCAAGCGCGAGGCCGAGTCCGAGGGTCTCGACGAGGTGTTCCGTGCGGCCGGTGCGGACTGGCGCGAGGCCGGCTGCTCGATGTGCATCGCGATGAACGGCGACCAGCTCGCGCCCGGCCAGTTCGCGGTGAGCACCTCGAACCGCAACTTCGAGGGCCGCCAGGGGAAGGGCGGCCGGACGTTCCTGGCCTCGCCCCTGACCGCCGCCGCGTCGGCCCTCGCGGGCGCCGTGGCCGACCCGCGCAGCCTCGCCGGCATCGAGGCGATCGCCGGCCTCGGCGGTCGCTGAACCGGAGCGACAGAGCGATGCCGAACGCGTACGAGACCTTCACCAGCCGGGTCGTGCCGTTCCCCGCGGAGAACGTCGACACCGACCAGATCGTCCCGGCGCGCTACCTGAAGATCACCGACAAGGCCGGCC
>JBKPRF010000039.1:0-3107 GCA_046734475.1 Chloroflexota bacterium | reverse complement strand
CCGCGGCGATCGCGCCGGAGGCGTGACGGTCGACGCCGGCCCGGCCGCCGAGGGCGGCGGCGCGGCGGTCCTCCGCAATCGGCCGTTCCTGCTCCTCTGGCTGTCCCAGGTCGCGACCCAGATCGGGTCGAACATGGTCCTGTATGGCCTGACCGTCGTCGTCCTCGAGGCGACGGACCTGAGCACGGCCGTCAGCGGCCTGTTCCTGACGTTCCTGCTGCCGTCGGTCCTGTTCTCGGCCCTTGCCGGCGTCTACGTCGACCGCATCGATCGGCGGAGCGTCCTCGTCGCGACGAACGCGATGCGGGCCGTGCTCCTCGTCGCGATCTTCACCGTCGGCCACAACATCGGGCTCGTCCTGCTCCTGAACATCGTGTTCGCGACGGTGACGGTGTTCTTCGCGCCGGCCGAGGCGGCGATGATCCCGTTCCTCGTGCCGCGCGACCAGCTCGTGTCGGCCAACGGCCTCTTCACCCTGACGCTGAACGGCGCGTTCGCCCTCGGCTACGCGCTGCTCGGGCCGCTCATCGTCACGATCTCCGGCGGTCCCGAACCGCTGCTGCTGCTCGTGGCGCTGCTGTTCGGGGTGGCGGTCGTGTTCTGCGCCACCCTCCCGGCGAACCCGCCGGAGCCGACGGAGCGGCAGGGAGCCCGGGCCGCCGTGGCCGAGGTCGGACAGTCGTTCGGCGGGATCGTGGCCCAGCTCCGCGAGGGCGTGGCCTACATCCGCCAGAACACCGCGATCGCCTGGACGCTCGTCTATCTCGGGATCGCGGCGGGGCTCGTCGGCGTCATCGGGGTGCTCGGCCCGAAGTTCGCCCAGCAGACGCTCGGCCTCAGCCCGAAGGACCTCATCGTCGTCGTCCTGCCACTGGGGCTCGGGATCGTGATGGGTGTCCTGCTGCTCAACAACTACGGCCGGCTCGTGGCTCGGCGCCGGGCGATCGAGGGCGGGCTGATTCTCCTTGGCGCGCTGCTCGCGAGCCTCACGATCGCCGGCCCCGTCAGCCGGTTGCTCCAGGGCGTGAGCGGCGAGGTGAAGGTCGTCGACCTCTCGGCCCTGACCTCGCTCATCGCCGTCGTCGTGGCCCTCGCCTTCCTCGCCGGGATCGCCTACGGCATCGTCGCGATCTCGAGCCAGACGCAGCTCCAGGAAGACCTGCCCGAGGAGGTCCGGGGCCGGGTCTTCGGCGTCCTGAACATGCTCGTCTCCGTCGCGAGCATCCTGCCGATCATCGTGTTCGGGACGCTCGCCGACCTGTTCGGCACGACCGCCGTCATTCTCGGCATCGCGATCGCGGTCATCGCCTCGGGCGTGATCTCGATCGTGAGCCGTGGGCCGCTGGTCGAGGGCCCGTCCCGGGAGATGCCACACCGCCGCCTGGCCGGCGCGCCGGTCGACCCGGTCGGGGCGACGCTGCGGGTCGCCGGAGCGGAGGAGGACGAGGAGCGGCGGGGATGAGCCGGGTCGCCGTCGTCTTCACCGGCGGCACGATCAGCATGGTCAACGACCCGACGGCCGGCGGGAACGTGCCGACGCTCGACGGCGCGGCGCTCCTCGCCCGGACGCCCGGCCTCGAGGCCATCGCCGACGTGCTGCCGATCGACCTGACCCGCACGCCCGCGAGCCACTTCACGTTCCCGGGGCTGTTCGAGATCGCGGCGATCATCGACCGGGCCCAGGCCGATCCCGCCACCGACGGCGTGGTCGTCGTCCAGGGCACGGACACGATCGAGGAGACGGCGTTCCTGTGGGATCTCGTCCTCGACCGGCCCGAGCCCGTGGTCGTGACCGGCGCCATGCGGATCTCCAGCGACCCGGGCTACGACGGCGCCCGCAACATCCGGGACGCGGTCCGGGCCGCCGCCTCGCCGGAGCTGGCAGGGCAGGGGACCGTGGTCGTCCTGAACGGCTCGATCGACGCCGGCGACGCGGTCACGAAGACCCACGCCTCGGCGCTCGACACGTTCAAGAGCCTCGACACCGGCCCGCTCGGTTCCGTGGGCGATGCCGGCCTGACGATCGTGCGGCGGCGGGCCGCGCGGCGACACGTGGCCACCGGGCACGCCACGGAGGATGTCGTCCTGATCACGGCCCACGTCGCCATGGACGGGTCGCTCCTCGACGCCGCGGCCCAGCGCCGGCCGTCGGGGATCGTCGTCGAGGCCACGGGCGCGGGCAACACCTCGTTCGCGCTCCTCGAGGCCGCCACGCGGGCGATGGCTGCGGGATCGACCGTGGCCCTGACCACGCGCTGCGGGTCGGGCGCAGCGAGCGCGACGTACGCGTTCCGCGGCGGTGGCGCGACGTGGGTCAGGGCCGGCGCGCTGCTCTGCGGCCACCTCGGCGGGCCGAAGGCCCGGGTCGCGCTCGCGGCGGGGCTCGGCGCGGGCCTCGACCGCGACGCCCTCGGGACGCTCCTTGCCGATCCGCCGGGCTGGATCGAGGGGGCCGGCTGATGCCGCTTGACGCGCTGGTCACGGGCCGGATCGCGACATTCGCCGGGAACGCCGGGTTCGGCTGGGTCGAGGCCGTCGGGATCAGCGACGGCAAGGTCGCGTTCGCGGGCACGGCGGTGGACCTCGAGACCCGCGCCGACCCCCATACCGAGCGGTTCGAGCTGGAGCCGGACGAGATCGCGATTCCCGGGCTGACCGATGCCCATCTCCACTTCGGCGATGGGGCGATCGCTGCCGACGAGGTCGACCTGACGCCGGCCCAGACGCTCGGCGAGGGCCTGGCGATGCTCGTCGAGGCGGCCGGCCGGCTGGGCCCCGACGAGTGGCTGCAGGGCGCCGGCTGGGACCAGCGACGCTGGGGCCGCTGGCCGACCGCCGCCGACCTCGAATCGGCACTCCCGGGCCGGCCGGCCGCGCTGTGGTCCTTCGACCATCACGCGGTCTGGGTGAGCGAGGCCGGGCTGGCCGTCGCCGGGGTCGATCGCGACACGCCGGATCCCGACGGCGGGATCATCCGCCGCACGACGACGGGGGCACCCGAGGGCGTGCTGCTCGAGAACGCCTGTCCGCTCGTCAGCCGCAGGATCGAGCGCCCGAGTGACGAAGCGATCGACGGCGCGATCCGGCGGTTCGGCAAGGCGCTGCTC
>JBKPRF010000038.1:0-3846 GCA_046734475.1 Chloroflexota bacterium | reverse complement strand
GGTCGTCGCCGTCGACCGCGGCGCCCAGCGCCTCGGCGGCCTGCGCACGCTGGCGGGCTCGAAGGTCGTCGACGAGCTCCGGAGCGACGTCGTCGGCGCGGACGAGCGCCTGGTGGGCGACGAACGGCCACGAGTCGGGGTCCGAGACTTCGACGGAGACGTACCGCAGCCCGCGCCCGTCGGGCGGAAGCTGCTCGAGAGCCGCCTCGTAGTTGGGGTCGAAGCGCTTCATGTAGCCGACCTGGACGACGCGGCCGGCCGCGGCGCGGCGGTCGGCGATCTCCTGCGCCTCGCGCTCGGTGAAGCAGAGCGGCTTCTCGCAGAAGACGTGGAGGCCCGCGCCGAGCCCGGCCAGCACCGCGTCGGCGTGGAGGGCGTCGGGGACGGCCACGACCAGCGCGTCGAGCTTCTCCCGAAGGAGCGAGTCGAGCGTCTCGTGCGTCGCTGCGCCGTGACGCTCGCCGATCGCGGCCCGTACGGTCGCCGACGGGTCTGCGATCCCGACGAGCTCGAACCGGTCACGGAGCGCGATCAGGTTGGGGATGTGCTCGACCTGTGCGATCAGGCCCGCCCCGACGACCCCCACCCGAAGGCGCGTCACTTGACCGCGCCCAGGGTGAGGCCGCGGACGAAGTGGCGCTGGACGAGGAGCGCGAAGATGATGATCGGCAGCGCCCCGATCACGCCCGCCGCCGCCATCGGCCCGAACTCGATCTGGATCTTGCCGATCAGCGTCGAGACGCCCACGGGAACCGTCTGCGCATCCGGCGTCGACGTGAGGGAGAGGGCGATGAGGAAGTCGTTGTATGTCGCGATGACGCTGAAGATCGCCGTCGCCGCGAGCCCCGGAGCTGCCAGCGGGATCACGACCCGCCACAGCGCCGAGAGGCGGGAGTCGCCGTCGACCATGGCCGCCTCCTCGATGTCGCGCGGGATCTCCGCGATGAAGCTCTGCATCATCCAGATCACGAAGCTGGTGTTCAGGCCGGTGTAGATCAGGATGAGGCCGAGGCGGGTGTTCAGAAGCCCCCAGCGCGCGAGGGTGATGTAGAGCGGGATCACGAGCAGGATGCCCGGGATCATCCGCACGAGCAGCGACCCCACGAGCGCCGACCCGTTCAGACCGAACCGGAGCGGGAAGCGCGCCAGCGAGTACGCCGCCAGGGTTCCCAGCGTCATGCTGACGGCCACCGAGATCGCCACCACCACGATGCTGTTCACGAGGTAGGAGCGGAAGTGATACGTGTTGAAGAGGCGGGAGTAGTTGTCGCCCGTCGGGTTGTGTGGGTAGAGCGTCACGCCGCCGAAGATGTCGACCGGGTGCTTGAACGACGTGTCGACCATCCACCAGAACGGGAAGATGACGACCACGAGGATGACGGCGATCCCCCCGTAGAGGGCGATCCGGGGCAGGCGCCGCCTCACCGGGCCGTCCTCCGCATCAGCCGCACGGCCGCGACCATCAGGATCGCGACGGCCGCGAGGACGGCGAGCAGCATGGCCGCCGCCTGACCGTACTGGCTGAAGAGGAACGCGGTGCTGTACGCGTGCAGCGACACCAACCGCGTGGCCGTGCCGGGGCCGCCCTTCGTGAGGACGTAGACCTGGTCGAACGTCCCGATCGCGTCGATCGTGCGCAGGACGACCGCGACGAGCAGCACCGGAGTGAGCAGCGGCAGCGTGTGGTCGAAGAAGAGCCGCACGCGGCCGGCCCCGTCGACGAGCGCCGCCTCGAGCGGCTCCTGCGGCAGCGACTGAAGCCCCGCGAGCAGGATGAGGAAGATGAGCGGCGTCCACTCCCACACGTCCACCACGACGATGGCGACGAACGCCGTCCCGTTGTGGGAGAGCATCTCGGGTGCCGAGAACCCGAGCGCCTGGAAGAGCGGGTCGACGACGCCGACCCCCGAGTCGAACATGAGCCGCCACATGACGCCGACGACGACCGGCGCGATGGTCATCGGCAGGATGAGGCCGACCCGGATGGGGCCGCTGAAGCGGATCTCGCGCGAGACGAGCATCGCCAGGGCCAGCCCGAGCAGCGTCTCGATGGTGACGGTGCAGAGGACGAACTTGGCCGTCGTCCACAGAGCGTCACGGAAGAACGGGTCGTCGAAGGCGTGGCGATAGTTGTCGAAGCCGGTGTAGCCGTAGCTGCGGCCGTACAGGTAGCGGGTGATGCTGGCGCGCACGCCGTAGAAGAGCGGGTAGAGCGACACGCCGGCGAGTGCAACCACCGACGGGACCAGCAGCAGGTAGGGCCCGGCGGGGAGTCGCACCCGCCCGCGCCGCACGCGCGGTTCCGCCGCTGCCTCAGCCACGATCCCCCACCGCCGGGGACCGGCCGCAGGACCTATGCCCCCAGCCGTCGTGGCTCCGGCGAAGACCGCGTTCTTCGCCGGAGCGCACCGGCCGGTCCGTGAGCCCCAAGGAGGGGGCCCGCGGGGGAACCATGGGTTCCCCCGCGATCAATAGGTTCCCTGCTGGGCCAGGTAGTCGGAGATCTGCTTTGCCGCCGTGTTCAGGTGGCTCTGCGCGATCTGGGTGTAGCCGGACTTCTTCGAGATGGCCTCGACCAGCGCCTGGTTCAGCGCCGTCCCGAGGAGGTCCTCCATCTTCGGCTCGTCGGGCGTGCGCGGCTTGGGGATGGAGTTGTCGACCGCGTCGGCGATCGCCGGCAGCCAGCGGTACTTCTGGCCGAGCGCCGGGTCACGCAGCGCCGAGCCGGTGACGGCCGCGCTGCCGCCGCCCGCGAAGTCCTTCTGGACCGCGTCCGACGTGAACCACTCGAGGAACTTGACGGCGCCCTCGACGTTCGGAGCGCCGGAGGCGATGCCGCAGATGAAGGTGCCGATCGCCGGCCCGCTGATCTCCTGCTTCGGCGTGGCGGCGAAGTCGATCTTGTTCACCACCTTGGACTGCTGCGGGTCGTCCACGGCGTGCGCCGTCCCCGTGTACTCGGTGAGGGCGGTGCAGTGCCCCTGGAGCAGGAGCGCCGTCTCCTCGGTCGTGTCGTAGTCGGCGATGCTCGACGGCATGTACGGGATGAACGAGAACAGCCGCTCGAGCGCCGCGACGCCCTCGGGCCCGTTGAACCCGGGCGACCAGTCGTCGTTTGCGAACTTGCCGCCGTAGGCGTTCAGCAGCGGCAGGTACGTCTGGACGATGGGGTTCCCCGCGACGCCGCGCGGGCTCCAGCCGTAGAGCTTGGGCGGGTTCGACTTGGTCTTCGCGACGTTGTAGACGTCGTCCCAGGTCTCCGGCGCGCTCGAGAAGTAGTCCTTGTTGTAGTAGAGCATCTGGACGTCGTCGATGATCACGAGCGAGAACAGCTCCGGAGTGGCGTCGGCGAACGCCTTCAGGCGCGGGCCGGACTTCGGCGGCCAGTAGCCCTGGTCGAGGCCCTTCTCCAGGATGTCCGGGTTGACCTTGAGCCCGAGCTGGTCGAGGCTCTGGACGATCCCTCCGGCGGCAAACTCCGGCACCCAGTTGTCGTCCATCACATAGATGTCATAGGCGCCGGTCTTCTGCTGGCCGTCGGTCTTCGAGTTCTGGTACCAGGCGTCGTAGTTCGTCTCGCTGTACTTGGCCGTGATCCCCGTCTCGGCCTTGAACTTGGGTAGGAAGTCGTCGCGGAACGGCACCATCGCCGGGTCGGAGAAGCTGCCGATCTTGATCTCACCGCCGCCGCCTCCACCGCCTGCCGAACCGCCTCCACCGCTGGAGCTGGAGCCGCCGCCGCCGCACGCGGCCGCGAGCCCTCCCACAGACAGCGCGGCGCCGCCCGCCAGCGCTCCGCGCACCACCTGGCGGCGGGTGTAGCCACCCGTCCGCCGGTTCGTATCG
>JBKPRF010000037.1:0-3977 GCA_046734475.1 Chloroflexota bacterium | reverse complement strand
TGCTCGCCGATGATTCGGCGCTGGGCGCGGTCGTCGGCGCGCTCGGTGACAAGGGTGCGAGGATCCTGGGGTTGCGGAAGTCCGAGCCGACGCTCGAGGACGTGTTCGTCGAGCTGGTCGGCCGAGGCTTCGGCGAGGAAGAGGAGCGCGATGGCCACGAGCCTTGATCTCGTCGGCCGGTCCGGGTCGGATCCCCGGACGGCCTCGAACTGGAGCCGCCGCCAGGTCCTCCTGACGAACCTGCGGGCGATCCGCGGCCGGGCCTACCCGCGCTACATCGGCCTGCTCCGCGAGAAGTCGTGGGTCTTCTTCGAGATCCTCCTGCCGTTCCTCTCGACCTCGGCCTTCGTCTTCGTCTACCGGGCGCTCAACGCGCCCGAGCAGTACGTCGGCTTCGTCGTCGTCGGCGGGGCGATGACGGCGTTCTGGATCAACGTCATCTGGATGATGGCCAACCAGCTCTACTGGGAGAAGAGCCAGGGCAACCTCGAGCTGTACTTCGCCGCGCCCATGCACTTCATGGCGATCCTCTTCGGGATGGCCCTCGGCGGGATGGTCATGAGCACGAGCCGGGCGGTCGCCGTGCTCGTCATCGCGACGACCGTATTCGGGGTGACGTTCGCCGTCGACGAGTGGCTGCTCGTCGTGCTCGTCTTCGTCATGACGCTCGCCGCGCTGTACGGCGTCGGGATGGTCCTCGCCAGCCTCTTCCTCGTCTGGGGCCGCGAGGCCTGGCACCTCGGCCAGTTCCTGACCGAGCCCGTGTACTTCATCTCGGGCCTCAACTTCCCCGTCGCCCGGCTCGGGCTCCTCGGGGCGCTGTCGGTCGGGTTCATCCCGCTCGCGACCGGCCTCGACGCGATGCGCCAGCTCGTCTTCGCCAATGCGCCCTTCCCGGTCGGGACGCCGTCGCCGCTGGTCGAGCTCGGGATCCTCGTCGTCATGGCCCTCGTCGCTGTCGGGCTGGCCCGCTGGATGCTGGCGAAGATGGAGCGGCGCGCCCGCGTCGACGGGCGCCTCACGGTGCGCTGGCAGTGACCGCGGCCGAGCTGACGCGAGAGGGCCGCTTCGGGCGGCGGGGCGAGACGCTCCGGTCCTTCGCCACGGCGGCGCGCCTCGGCTACCTGATGGAGGCGAACTGGACCGACCCGCTGCTGTTCTTCATCTACTCCGTGGCGAAGCCGGTCGCGTCGGCCCTGATCCTCGTCGTCATGCTCCAGGTCGTTGGCGGCAGCGCCAGCGCGACGTACCGCTCGTTCGTCGTCATCGGCACCGCCCTGTGGGCGCTCGTCCTGAGCGGCGTGGCGGGTCTCGCCTGGGCACTCCTCGACGACCGCGAGCGCTACCGGATGCTCAAGTACGTCTACGTCAGCCCGAGCGACTTCCACGTCGTCCTGCTCGGCCGGGGCGTGGCCCGCCTCCTCGTCGGCGTCTCGGGCACCGTGATCACGCTCGCCGTCGGCGTCGTCGCCCTGGGCGTGCCGTTCAAGCCGTTCGAGATCGATTGGCCGATGCTCGTCGTCTCGCTGCTCATCGGCCTCGCCGTCACCGTCGCGCTGGGACTCCTCATGGGCGCGATCTGCCTTCAGACCCGCCAGGAGTCGTGGTCGTATCCCGACGCGTTCGCCGGCGCGCTCTTCCTCGTCTCGGGCGCGGTCTTCCCGCTGGCGATCCTGCCGACGCCGATCCAGGCGGTCGGGCTGCTCAACCCGCTGGCGTGGTGGATCGAGGGCGTCCGGCACGCGCTCGAGCCCGGGATTCCGTCGTCGATCGCCGGCCCCGGCTCGCTCTTCACGAGCCTCACCGGCCAGTTGACGCCGAGCACCGGCCTGACCCTCGCCGCATTGCTGGCGTCAGGGGCCGTCGTTACACTCGCCGCCGCCGTGATCTTCCGGGTCAGCGCGCGGCGGGCCAAGGACCGCGGGCTGCTGGACAGGACGACCGGCTCCTGAGGAGCGACCAGTGCGCATCTACGAGGGCAGTCCCCGACAGGACTTCGAGGAGGTCCTCCGCTCGATCGGCGCGTACCTCGACGATCGCGGGATGCGCGAGATCGTCGTCGCCGAGACCGAGAACAGCTTCATCGTCCAGGGCCTCGTGATCGAGGCGTCGACGGGCGCGGGCGAGACGATGGGCCAGGCCCACAAGGAGACCTTGACGCTCGCCGACGACGACGTCGGCGAGTTCATGGACAAGTCGCTCGCCAATCGCGGCGTTCCCGAGGACGACATCCCGGATCGATACGAATCTGCGCTGCGGGTGATCGGCCGGTATATCGACGAGCAGAAGCCGCGCGACATCTTCTTCTTCGAGCAGGAAGGCGCATTCGTGCTCCGACTGCTCCGGGTCGATCAGTCCGGGATCCATCACGAGCTGGTCGAGTTCACGAAAGCCGACATCGACGACATGATTGCCAACGCACCCGCGCTGCGGCGGGGCGCATCCCAGGCGCCGGCGGACCGGCGCTGATCCCCGCGAAGGAGGCCAGTCCGTGCGAGCCCTCAAGACCATCGCCGTCGCCCTCGGCATCACCGTCGGCGCGCTCCTGATCATTCCGCTCATCGTCCTCGCGCTGCTGTTCGTGTGGCTCAAGGTCACCGAGGAGAACGACGAGGAGGCCCTCGAGCTCGACGGGGACACCGTCTGATCGACACGCCACCGCCGACCAACCAGTCGACGCCCGCCGGACCGCCGGCGGGCGTTTCGGTGCCACCCGCGCCTCCGCCGAACCATCGCGCCCCCGGCTCCGTCGCGCCACCCGCCCGCCCGCTCGGCAACCACCGCCTCGCGGAGGCCGGCGTCCTCTTCGTGGCCCTCGTCTGGGCCGCCAACTTCATCGTCGTCAAGGCCGCCAACCACGAGATCCCGCCGGTCGCGTTCGCGTTCGCCCGGTTCAGCCTCGCGGCCTTCGTGCTGCTCGTGGCGCTGCGGCTCGTCGAGGGCGACGCCTCCCCGCCGAAGGGCGACGCCCGGACGATCGTCGGGCTCGGCGCGATCGGCTTCGGGATCTACCAGGTCATCTGGTCGATCGCGCTCCAGTGGATCCCGGCCGGCGACTCGGCCCTGCTCATCGCGGCGACGCCGGTGCTGACCGCGATGCTCGCCGTCGTTGCGGGCTCGGACGTCCTGACGCGCCAGAAGCTCGCCGGGGGCGTGATCTCATTCCTCGGCGTCGCGATCGTCGTGCTGGCCGGCCCGGGCCTGGGGCTCCTGACGGGGAGTGGCGCGTCGGGCCTCGTGCTGCTGGGCGACGGGCTGACGCTCGGCGCGGCGCTGTGCTGGTCGATCTACACGGCCTTCGGCTCGAACCACCTGCGCCGCCACTCACCGCTGCGGACCACGGCCTGGGCCATGGTCGGTGGCTGCCTCGTGCTCGCCGGCCCGGGCCTGTGGCAGGCCGTCGGGGCCGACTGGAGCCACGTCTCGGTCGGGGCGGTCGGCGGCTTCTTCTACGCCTCGATCTTCGCGGCCGGCGTCGCGAACGTGCTCGTCTTCCGCGCGATCCGGCTCCTGGGCCCGACCCGGATCACCGCCTACCAGTTCCTCGTGCCGTTCATCGCCGTGCTCCTGGGCGCCGCCTTCCTCGCCGAGCCCGTCAGGAGCGCACAGCTCCTCGGCGGTCTGGTGATCGTGGCCGGCGTCGCGCTTACCCGTGCCCCGGCGAACCTCGACGTCGTCTCCTGGATCGCGGAGCGCCTCCCGAGCTGACGTGTTGCCACATGGGCGGCGCGTCAGCGGTCAGCCGTCCCACCGCTCCCAGCGGGCGTACTCGTCGAACGGCAGCCAGCCGCGCTTGAGCGACGGCGAGCGCTTGTCGGGCAGTGGCCGGCCGACCGGGATCACCCCGATCGGGTGAAAGTCGCCGGGCAGGCCGAGGACGGCTCGTAGCCCGGGGATGTCCTGCGGTCCGGCGAACCCGGCGGCGAGGCCGGCGTCGTGGGCGGCGAGCATCACGATCATCGCGGTCATCCCGATGT
>JBKPRF010000036.1:0-5008 GCA_046734475.1 Chloroflexota bacterium | reverse complement strand
GCTTCGAGGTCGGCCTTCGACTGCTCGACGTTGAACGCCGGGCAGGTCTCGTCCTTGCGGTACCACTGGCCAGGCGGTGACGGCGAGCAGGCGGCCTGAAGGTTCTGTCCGGGGAAGACAGCCGCGATCAGGTCGTCCTTGTTGATCGCCATCGCGATGGCCTTGCGGATGTCCGGATCCCACAGCCCGTTGCCGCGCTTGTGATCCGGATCGTTGTTGATGTCGAGGTGCTCGTACTGCCACGAGGGCTGGAGCTCCGCGACGCCGACCGTCGGATCCGTGCTCTGGATCGTCGGGTAGTCGGCCGCTGTCATGTCGAACGCCAGGTCGATGGCGCCGGACTTGAAGGCCGCGATCATTCCGTCCTTCGTATCGAAGAACTGGAACTTGAGGCCCTCGAGGTACGGCGGATGGGCCTGCCCACCAACCGCGAGGTCGACGCCGCCCTTCCAGTTCGGATTCGGCGCGTAGTCGATCTCGGTCTTGGAGGCGTTGGTGATCATGAACGGGCCGTTGAACGGAACGTTCGCGATCGCCGAGCTGTTCGGCATGGACTTCGAGGAATCGGCGACGTTGACCGTCGCGAGCCAATCGGCCTGGAAGAAGGCGCTGGCGAGGAACCCGAGCCAGCCTGCGTACGGCTCCTTGAAGTGGAGCGTCGCGGACAGGCCGTCACTGGCGACGTCGACAGAGTCGACCTCGGGCCAGCCAACGGCGCAGCCGGTGCAGCCGGACTGATCCTTGCTGTTGGCCCACGTCCAGGTGGCCTTCCAGTCGTTCATGGTGACGGGCTTGCCATCCGACCACTGCAGGCCGGAGCGCAGCTTCACCGCGACTGTGAAGGTCTTGCCATCGGGCGCGATGACGACATCGCCGCCCGCCTGGGTCGGGATCTTCTCAGCCAGGTCGGGGATGTACTTCCCGTCCTGGGTGATGTTCACGAGGGAGCGAAGCGCCGGTGAGATCGCTTCGACAGTCGTGAAGGCGGTCGAGAAGAAGGGGTTGAGGTTGTCCGGGGGCTGCCACTCGCCCATGACGAGGGTTCCGCCCGGCGTGGCGCCGGTGGTCGGCTGGAACTTCGTGGCGAAGAGGGCCTCGTCAAGCGCCGACCGACTCGGCGCCGGCGACCCGGCTCCTTCGCTCGAAGCAGGCTGACTCGCCCCCCCGGACTGGGCCGGTGCTGTCGTGGCCGTTCCCGGTCCACAGGCAGACACGATGACGGCCGCTGCTCCGAGCAGGCTGACCCAACGCTTCCGCATGCAAGCTCCTCCTATATGTGCGCTTCCGCGCCGCGCACTCCGAGCGTCGATCGTGGCGAGCGGTGATTCCAGGCGCCATTCTCGAGGGATGGACCCACGGAGTCGGTCGCCGAGGGAGCACGCGCCAGCGCACGATGCGCGATCGCTCCTGCGCTGGCCGGTACTATGGGCACCCTCCTGCAGGGTGTCAAATGCTCCGGATACCCCTGGGAGAGCCCTGAATCACACTTGTTACAGGGGCCCCGGCGGGCCGTGTGGTCAGGCCTCGGTGGTCAGGCCTCGGTGGTCAGGCCTCGGTGGTCAGGCCGCGGTCAGGCGCTCGTACGCGTCCGGCTCGAGGAGGCTGCCGACCTGGGCCGTGTCGGCGATCGAGACCCTGATCATCCAGCCGGAACCGTAGGGGTCACTGTTCACGAGCTCGGGCTCGGACGAGAGGCCGGCATTGGATTCGGTGACCTCGCCCGAGACCGGCGCGTACAGGTCGCTCACGGCCTTGACCGACTCGACGACGCCGAACGTCCCGAACTGCTCGAGCTTCGTGCCCGCCGCCGGCAGGTCGACGAAGACGACGTCACCGAGCTGGCCGGCGGCGAACTCGGTGATCCCGATCGTGGCGGTGTCGCCCTCGACCCGGACCCATTCGTGGTCGCTCGTGTAGCGAAGGTCGTTCGGAACCATCCGGGCGATCGCCTCCTGGTGGGGTGCGCGGTGCTACCGGGGTCGTTTGTAGAACGGCAGCGGGACGACCTCGGCGGCGACCCGCTGATCGCGGATCTCCACGTCGAGGATCGTACCCGGTTCCCCATCGCCCGGCGCGACGTAGGCCATGGCGATCGCCTTGCCGAGGGTCGGCGAGTGGGTGCCGCTCGTGACGACCCCCGTCCGGCGCTCCGCGGCATCGACCGGATAGCCGTGGCGGGCGATCCCGCGGCCGGTGACGACGAGGCCGACGAGGCGCTTGGCGACGCCCTCGCGCGCGACCCGCTCGAGGGCCGGGCGGCCGACGAAGGCGCCGGGCTTGTCGAGCTTCACGACCCGGCCGAGGCCGGCCTCGTACGGGTTCGTCTCCCGATCGAGCTCGTTGCCGTAGAGCGGCATCCCGGCCTCGAGCCGGAGGGTGTCGCGGGCACCGAGGCCGACCGGCATGACCCCGGCCGGCGAGCCGGCGTCCGCGAGGGCCTGCCAGATCTCGGGACCGCGACCCCACTCGACGAAGAACTCGAAGCCGTCCTCGCCCGTGTAGCCCGTCCGGGCGACGTGGGCCGGGATGCCGGCGACCTCGCCCTCGGCGATCGCGTAGTAGCGCAGTGCGCCGAGGTCGACCGTCGTGAGCGGCGCGAGGATCGAGGCGGCGAGCGGGCCCTGGATGGCGACGAGCGAGGTCGCCAGTGAGCGATCGTCGAGGACGGCCTTCCAGCCGCCGAGTCGCGCGGCCAGCTCGTCGGAGACCGTCGGCGCGTTCGAGGCGTTCGCGACGACCATGAACCGCTCGGGCCCGAGCCGGTAGACGATGAGGTCGTCGATCACGCCGCCGTCCGGGGCGCAGATCATCGAGTAATGGGCCCGCCCGACGGCGAGCGTCCGGGGGTCCGTGACGAGGGCTGCCGCCAGGGCATCGCCGGCGTCGCCACCCTCGACGAACAGCTCGCCCATGTGCGACAGGTCGAAGAGGCCGGCCCGCTCGCGAACCGCCCGGTGCTCCTCGAGGATGCCGCTGTACTGGACCGGCATCAGCCAGCCGCCGAACTCGATGAGCCGGGCGCCGAGCGTCCGGTGGATGTCGAGGAGCGCAGTGCTGTGGAGCTGCTCGGTCGCGGTGTCGCTCATCGCGCCGCCTCGGCGGACTCGCTTGCCAGGAGGCTGTGGGCCGTGGCGACGAGCGCCCGCTCGGTGGGGAACGTCAGGAGCGATGGCGCCTCGACGAAGGTCACCCAGCGAACCCGTTCGAACTCGCGATCGTGGCGCGACAGGTCGCCGCCGGTCGGCTCCATCAGGAAGTAGTGGACGGTCTTGTGGATCCGCTGGCCGGACTGGACGAACGTGTAGTCGATCGACGGCAGCGGGCCGACGATCCGGACCTCCAGGCCGGTCTCCTCGGCGACCTCACGGATCGCCGTCTCCTCGACGGTCTCACGCGGTTCGGGCGTGCCCTTCGGCAGGGTCCAGGTCACGCCGTCGCGATCGCGCCGGCGCATCCCGATGACGAGCGACGGCCCCTCCCGCGCCTCGCGGACGACGATCCCGCCGGCGGAAGTGGCGGTGGCCTGCCTCAGCCTCGCCACGGCGCCACGGGGGCGCTCGGGCGGCGAACCGAGACCGATCGCGACCAGGTCAGCGAGACGACCGGCCGGGGCCGGCCCGAGGAGGCGCGGGTCGGTCGGGTCGCGGCGATGGAGCGCGAATCGCGGCGGAGCCGGGCCAGCGGCGAGCCGCCGTCGTGACGCAGCACGGTCTGCCGCTCGGACGCGGGTCGGAAGGCGCCGAGGGGCGTCAGACCGAGCCGGGGCCGGCCGGTGGCGGCCGTCGGCCGCGGAAAATGGGCCGCCGGCCGGGCCGCGTACTTCGCGGCGATGCTGTGCTCCATCGCGCGGAATGGTAGCGCGTCACCTGCCCGTCGCAAGAAGGTCGCGCATCGCCGCGGCAGTTTCCGGCGCGATCGCGCCACGCTCTGTGGCGAGGGCGATCTCCCGCTCGGCGGCGGCCGTGTAGAGCGGCAGGACGGCCGGTGCGTGGCTCGCCAGCGCCGCCAGGTGGCGGCGCAGCGTGCCGATGTCGCCCCTGGTCATCGGGCCGGTCAGGGCCTTCGCGATTCCGAGGGCCCGGGCGTTGCCGAGCGTCTGCTCGATGAGCCCGCCGTAGACCGCCAGCGAGCCCGCCTCGTCGAGCCCGGCGACGCGGCCGAGCTCGGCGATGGCGTCGAGGAGGGCCACGAAGCCGCCGGCCGCCAGGACCGCCGCGGCGTGGTACGCGGCCTTGCTCCCGGGCGCGAGACGGACGGCCGTGGCGCCGATCGCCTCGGCCATCTCGCCGAGGAGCGCGGCGAGCTGCTCGTCGCCCTCGACCGCGACGGTCGCCCCGCGGAGGGACGCGATCGCCCGCTCCGTGTCGGCGAACGCGACGAGCGGGTGGAAGCCGCCGACCTGGGTCCCGGCCGCCATGGCCGGCTCGAGGACGTCGGCGCCGAGGGCCCCCGAGGTATGGACCATCGCCTGGCCGCTGTACATGTGGAGCCGTCCGGCCAGGGCCGGGATGACGTCGTCGGGCACGGCGAGCACGATGAGCTCGACCTCATCGAGCAGCGCGTTCGGCTCGGCGAAGGCGCGAGCGCCCGGGACGTAGCCGCGGAACCGCTCGCGCCGGCCCTCGTCTCGCGACGCGACCGCGGCGACCGGCCAGCCGGCTCGGTGCAATGCAGCGCCGAGCGCCGTCCCGACCGCACCCGCGCCGACGATCCCGACGATCGGCGGCTCGCCCGCCTCGGCGTGGCGATGGGGATGGCCATGGCCCGGCTCGCCCTCGCGATGCCCCTCCGGATCGAGCTCGATGCCTCGGCGGCGCAGCTCGTCGAGGGCGGCGGCGTCGGGTGGGCCGGGCGACTCGGCCGGCTCGCGGGCCCCCTGCCACGCCTTCAACGATACTGTCCCACGAGACGAGTCTAGCCAGCGACTGCGAGGTCCAAGCCGGGTGACAGGAACCGATCCGTTCGGCGCGCGAGGGTCCCTGGGTCCGGGCCTGCCCGACCTCTACCG
>JBKPRF010000035.1:0-16083 GCA_046734475.1 Chloroflexota bacterium | reverse complement strand
AGGGTCAACGCCCTCAGCTTCTGGATGCTGCCGCTCGGCGGCATGCTGCTGCTCGCCGGCTTCCTCACCCAGGGCGGCGCCGCGGCCGCGGGCTGGACGAGCTACCCGCCGCTGTCGGAGGTCGGGCCGACGAAGTCACCGGGGCCGGGCCAGGACCTGTGGATCGTCGCGTTGACGCTCATCGGGACCAGCTCGATCCTCGGCGGCATCAACTTCCTGGTCACGATCTTCAAGATGCGGGCGCCGGGGATGACGTTGTTCCGGATGCCGATCATGGTCTGGACGATCCTCGTGACGAGCGTCCTCGTCGTCATGGCCACGCCGGTCCTGACGAGCGCCCTCGTGATGCTGTTCATCGACCGCAACTACGGCGGCCACTTCTTCGACCCGTTCCACGGCGGCAACGCGGTGCTCTACCAGAACGTGTTCTGGTTCTACTCGCACCCGGCCGTGTACGTGATGGTCCTGCCGGCGATGGGCGTCGTGAGCGAGGTCCTGCCGGTCTTCAGCCGGAAGCCGCTCTTCGGCTACAAGGCATTCATCTTCGCGACGGCCGGGATCGGCGCGCTCGGCTTCTCGGTATGGGCCCACCACATGTTCACGACCGGCGCGGTGTTCCTGCCGTTCTTCAGTCTCATGACGTTCCTCATCGCGGTTCCCACCGGCGTGAAGATGTTCAACTGGGTCGCCACGATGTTCCGCGGCCAGCTGAGCTTCTCGACGCCGCTGATCTTCGCGATCGGGTTCCTGACGATGTTCCTGATCGGCGGCATCAACGGGGCGTTCAGCGCGGCGGTACCGGTCGACTTCGCCCTTCACGACACGTATTTCGTGGTGGCCCACCTGCACTACGTGCTGTTCGGCGGATCGGTGTTCGGAGTCTTCGCCGGGCTCTACTACTGGTTCCCGAAGATGACCGGCCGGATGCTCGACGAGGGCCTCGGCAAGATCCACTTCGTCCTGATGTTCGTGGGCTTCAACCTCACGTTCTTCCCGATGCACATGCTCGGGCTGCAGGGCATGCCGCGCCGGATCGCCGACTACGCCAGCAACGCCGGGTGGAACGACTGGAACCTCCTGGCCTCGATCGGCGGCTTCATCATCGGGACCTCGATGCTGCCGTTCATCTGGAACGTCTTCATCTCCCTCCGGAACGGCAAGATCGCGGGCGACGACCCGTGGGAGGCCAACACCCTCGAGTGGGCGACGTCCTCGCCACCGCCGCCGTACAACTTCGACCGCCTGCCCGAGATCCGCTCCGAGCGGCCCGTGTTCGATGCCCGCCATGGCCGGCTCGACCACGGTGAGGCCGGCGCATGACGGCAGAGGCCGCCCTCCACCCGGTCGACGCGACCGGCGCGCCGATCGTCGTCCAGGAGGGCCACGTCGCCCGGGGGATCAGCAACCCGATCCTCGGGATGCTGCTGTTCATCACCTCCGAGGTGATGTTCTTCTCCGGCCTCTTCGCGGCCTACTTCTCGACCCGGGCCCACAACGCCGGCACGCCGGTCTGGGACAACCCGCAGCGGATCCTCGACCCGATCGGGCCGATCCTCGTCGCGACCATCATCCTCGTCGCCAGCTCGTTCACCTGCCAGTTCGCGATCTGGTCGATCCGGAAAGGTGACCGCCAGGGGTTCCTGCGGAACCTCGGGATCACGTTCGTCCTCGGGATCATCTTCCTGCTGATGCAGGCCTACGACTACACGGTCCTCTACGGCGAGGGCCTGACGCTCGGGTCGGGGCCGCTCGGGACAACCTACTTCACCCTGACCGGCTTCCACGGCGCGCACGTCTTCGGCGGCGTGCTGATGCTCGGCGTGCTGCTGTACCGCGGCATGGCCGGCCAGTTCTCCTCTCGCCACCACGACGCGGTCGAGGCGGTGTCGCTGTATTGGCACTTCGTCGACGTCGTCTGGATCATCCTGTTCTCCGTGCTGTACCTGATCCAGTGACCCGCCGTCAGCGAAACGCGATCCTCATCGGGGTGACGTTCGTCGTCGTCGCCGTCCTCTATGGCGGCCTGGCCCAACCGCTCGGCTACAAGATCGAGTGGGCCGGGGTCACGATGCTGTTCGCCCTCGGGGCCGCGCTCGGGATCATGTCCTACGTCCTGACGTCCGGCTCGTCCGACTGAGGGCGCGTCCGGCGGATGGACATCGTCAAGACCCTCCTGGACGTCGCCGCGATCTTCGTCACGCCGGACTGGGGCGCCCTCGTCCAGCTGATCCCGGTCGGGCTGGCACTCCTCGTCATCGCCTGGCTGCTGCTCACGATCCGGCGGTTCGCGACAGCCGGCCCGACCCGCCGGGCGCCCGCGCGGATCGCCCCGATCCCGCCGCCGACCGTCCACATGCCGGGCGGGTCCGCGGCGCCCATCCTCGTCGCGTTCGGGGCCTTCGCGCTCTTCCTCGGGATGATCCTCGGCGGCCCCTGGCTGATCGCCGGCGTGACCGTCCTCATCCTGACGCTCATCTCGTGGGGTCGCGAGGCCGTCCGCGACTACTCCCATATCGAGCCGCTGCCGGCGCTGCCGGCGATCGTCCACGAAGGGCCGCCGCCCGGCGTCCACATGCCGGGCCCGTCGATCCGGCCGCTCATGGGTGCGCTCGGCTCGGCCGGCCTGTTCCTCGGACTGGTTCTCGGCGGCTGGGTCCTCGTCGTCTCGCTGGTATTCCTCGTCTACACCCTGCTCGGCTGGCTCATCGACTTCACCGCGGAGTACCGCAAGGTCGAGCAGGCCGACGTGACCGGCCACCTGGAGAACATCGTGCCGAAGAACCTGCCGACCCTCGCCCTCGGGGCGTTCGCGATCCTGTTCGTCCTCGTCGGCCTCATCCAGGCGGGGATCTTCCCGCCGAGGATCGGCACGGCCGGCGGGCCCGGAGCCTCGCCCAGCGCCGGGGCCGCCGCCGCGTCCCTGCCTCCGAACACCCTCGCCGTCACCGCCAAGGACGTCGCGTTCGACACCCACGCCCTGACCGTCGCGGCCAACCAGGCATTCCACATCCAGTTCACGAACGACGACGCCGGCGTGCCCCATGACGTCGACATCCGCGACGCGAGCGGCAACACGGTCGAGGACGAGCCGCACGTCACGGGCATCAACTCCCAGCTCTACGACTACAAGCCGCTCCCGGCGGGCACGTACACCTTCATCTGCTCGGTCCACCCGATTGCCCAGATGACGGGGACCCTGACCGTCGGTCCGTAGCGTCCCCCGCAGGTCCCGCGACGTCCACGCTGCGCTCTCCACGCCGCCCGATCCTCGTGGCCCTCGGCCTGGCAGCCGTCGCGACCGCCGTCATCGTCGGCGTCGTCGGCATCGCCGGCGGTCTCCGGCCGGGCAGCTCCGTTCCGCCCGGGCAGTCCAGCGACACCTCCGGGATCGCGAAGGGTCGGCCCGCGCCGACCATCACGGGCACGACCCTCGACGGCTCGCCCTTCGATCTCGCAACCCTTCGGGGGCGGCCGGTGATCGTCAACTTCTGGGGCCCGAGCTGCCTGCCGTGCCGGCAGGAGTTCCCGCTCTTCGCGCAGGAGCTGGCCGCCCATGCCGGCGACGGCCTGGCGATCGTCGGGATCCTGACCTACGACGGACCGGACGACGCTCGGGCATTCATCACCCAATACGGCGCGACCTGGCCGACGGTCGAGGATCCGAGCGGCTCGATCCGGACCGCGTATCGAGTCGTCGGGCGTCCCCAGTCGTACTTCATCGACCGCGACGGGGTCGTTCGCGAGATCTCCGTGGGGCAGGTCACCGAGACGAGCTTCGCGTCGATGTACCCGTCGATCGCCGGCTCGGGCGCGTCGACCGCACCGTGACGGAGGCCGCGACACCGGCCATCGAAGTGCGGGGCCTCGTGAAGCGCTACGCGGGACGGGCGGTGGTCGACGGTCTGGATCTCGAGGTCCGGTCGGGCGAGCTCGTGGCCCTGCTCGGCCCGAACGGCGCCGGCAAGACAACGACGATCGAGGCGATCGAGGGCTATCGCCGGCCCGATGGCGGCTCGGTCCGGGTCCTCGGGGCCGACGTCGCGACCGGCGGGCCGGCCCTTCGGGCGCGCGTCGGGCTGATGCTCCAGGGCGGCGGCCTCGATCCGCGATCGACCCCGCGGGACGCGTTGCGGCTCTACGCCGCCCTCCACGACGGCGGGCGCGACCCGGAGGCGCTGCTCGACGACATGGGGCTGCGGGATGTCGCGGGCACCCGCGTCCGGCGGCTCTCCGGCGGCGAGCGCCAGCGCCTGGCTCTCGCCGTCGCGCTCGTCGGCGACCCGGACGTGCTGCTGCTCGACGAGCCGACGGCCGGCATGGACCCCGAGGCGAAGCGCTCGACCCGGGCACTCATCACCGGCCTCCGCGCGGCCGGGCGGGCGATCCTCCTGACGACCCACGACCTGGTCGACGTCGAGCGGTTGGCCGACCGGGTCGTGATCATCGCCGCGGGGCGCGTCGTCGCCTCCGGTGCGCCCGGCGACCTGCGTGCCGGCGCGGCGCCGGCGCTGCGGCTGCGACTGTCCGAGCCGCTGCCCGAGACGCCCGCCACGGCGCTCACCGAGGACCTCCGTCGGACGTGGCCTGACGTCGAGCTCGTCGCCGAGCCCGGGGACCCTCGGGCCCTGACCGTCGCGGGCACCGAGCCCGAACCGTGGCTGCTCGCCGCGATCGCCTCGTGGGCCGCGGCGAACGACGTGGCGATCCTGGAGGCCCGCGCCCGCGCGGCGACGCTCGAGGAGCGCTATCTCGAGCTGACCGGCGACCGCGACGTCGAGGCCGTGGCGTGAGTCGCCCGGCGCCATTCGCACGCGCGACGGCCGCCGTGGCCGCCCACGAGCTGCGGCTGACGCTCCGACGCGGGGAGAACCTCCTCGTGACGATCATCATCCCGACGGCGGTGCTGCTGTTCTTCGCGTCGGTCGGGATCGTCCCCGGCATCGCGGGCCGGCCGGTCGACTTCCTGCTCCCCGGCTCGCTCGCGCTGGCCGTGATCGCGACCGGCTTCGTGAATCTCGGGATCGCCACTGCCTACGATCGCCAGTACGGCGTGCTGAAGCGACTCGGCGGCTCGCCGCTGCCGCGGTCGGGCCTCGTCGCCGCCAAGGTGCTCGCGGTGCTCGTCGTCGAGGTCGTCCAGGTCGTGCTCCTCGTCGTCGTCGCGAGCGTGGCGCTCGGGTGGTCCGCGCCCGCCGAGGCATCGCCGGCGCTGTTCGTCGCCTCGCTGCTGCTCGGCACGGCGAGCTTCGCCGGCCTGGGCCTGCTGCTCGCCGGTACGCTGCGGGCCGAGGCCGTCCTGGCCCTCGCCAACGGTCTGTTCCTCGGCTTTCTCATGCTCGGCGGGATCGTGCTGCCGGTCGATCACCTGCCCGCGCCGCTCGCCGCCCTCGCCGGCGCGCTGCCCGCGACCGCGCTCTCGGACGCGCTCCGGATCTCGCTCGGCGCGCCCGGCAACGCAAACCTGCCGCTGCTCAACCTCGGGGCCTGGGCCGCGGGAGCGATCGGCCTCGCGGTCACGAGGTTCCGCTGGGACTGACCGCCCCGACCTCCAGCCACCAGCGTCGCTCGACGATGTGGTCGCCGAAGAGGTCCGCCTCCAGTGCTTCGCGCGGCACGAAGCCGCGTGCCGCGTAGAACGCCTCGCCCTTGCGATTGCCGTCGAGCACCTCCGCGGCGATGGCCTGATCGGGAAACCGCCCACGCAGCGCCTCGAGCAGGGAGGTCCCGGCACCGCGACCCCGCGACTCCGGCAGCGCATAGATCGCGAGCAGGTGCAGATACCCGTCGCCCTCGCGGGCGTCGGCGAAGGCGGTGACCGACCCGTCACCGTCGACGGCGAGCAGGAACGTGTCGTGCTGGATCCGGCGCGTGACCCGCTCGACCGAATACGACCGCTCGAGGAAGGCCTCGATCGTCGCCTCGGCGAGGTGCTCCGCGTACGTGTCCCGCCACGCCGCGGCCGCGATCGCCCGGACGACCTCGACATCGGCCGTCGTCGCGTCTCGGACCGCAATCGCGTCGCGCACCGCGAGCTGCCGGTCGGGAGCTAGCGGCTCGGTGGCGTGGCCGGCGCCGCGGGCGGCGCCAACGGCACCTTGTGCAGCGTCACGCCGTCGGCGCCGAACGTCGGTGGCGCGAGGCCCCTGCCGTTCTGGCGGAACCAGGCATTGAGCCCGTCGACGAATCGCTGCAGGTCTTGTCCGATCGACGCGGGCGCCCACCCGGGCAGGGCCGTCGTGTCGATCACGAGCCGCCCGTCAGACACCGACGCAGGCAGCTGGGCCGAGATGAACCCGACCTTGATCCTGATGCTCGCAGTTGCGGGTTGAGACCCGGGCGTGATCGTCAGCTGGGGCTTCGTGTCCTTCGGCAGGAAGCCCCCGGCCGCATCCGGCAGCGACACCCAGTCCTGTGGCCCATCCTTGATCGTGACCGTGTCCGTCGTGCATTCGACGAACGAGCGAAGCTCATTCGGGAGGCTCGCCGGCAGCTCGGGGGCCTTGATCGGGTCGGTCATCGTTGCCGGAGCATAGCCGCGGCCCGAACGCCGTCGCGCGGCAGCGTGGCGCGGTGTCAGGCGGGCTTCTGGAGCACCACCGTGAAGAAGTCGCGCTCCAGATCGATCCGGGGATAGCGCCCGAGGACATCCTCGAAGCGGGCGTAGAACGCCTCGTCGAGCGGCCGGATGTCGAACCTCAGGGCGCGGATCCGGAAGCCCGCCCGGAGGATCGCCGCCTCGTACTGCTCCCAGGTGAGCTTGTTGACCCAGGCGGCGCCCTCGGCCGCCTTGCCGGCACGGGCCAGGGCGGCGGCGATGACGTCGTCCTGGAAGAGCAGGTGGGGGAACGGAAAGTGGATGTCCCGGTAGCGGTGCGAGGCGAGCGGGCCGCGGTAGAGGTTGGCCCGGATCCAGGCCAGCCCGCCGGGCTTGAGGAGGCGGAATGCTTCGGCAATCGCCGCCTCGGGCCGGGTGATGTGCTCCCAGACCGTGAACGACAGCAGGCGATCGAAGGATCCCGGCTCGAGGTTGTGCTCGCCGGCGATGTCCGCTTCGAGCAGGTGGATTCCCTCGCCGCTGAGGTGCGGCCAGCTCTGACGCGGGTTGATGTCGACGCCCCAGGCGTCGGCTCCGAAGTGACGGGCGAGGTACCAGACCTCGAACCCTGCACCGCAGCCGACCTCGAGGACGCGCCGGCCCGCGAGGCCGATCCGCTCATGGACCTGGGTGAGCCGGCCGCGCGAGCGGTACGCGACCGAGTCGCAGTCGTAGTTCAGCGCCCTCGGCACGACCGGCTTGATCGCGTATTCGGCGTTGAGGGCCTCGAACAGCTCGACGTCGTAGCTCCGGGTGAACCGGGGCGGCGGCTCGATCGCGTGGTAGATCGGATTCGCGATCCGCGGCGGGTCGGGCCAGGGCCGATCGATCGCCGCGTGCCGCCCGATCCGGACCCCCGGCGGGTAGGTCGGCACGGCGGACCGGACACGCCAGGGCTGCCCGCGGACGACCGCGCGGATCCGGCTCGCGATCGGCTTCGGCAGCCGGCGGAGGATCCAGCGGGCCATCGATCTCACAACGCGAATCCTCGCAAAAAGAAAGAACCCCGGGTGGTCGGGACCCGGGGTTCTAGAGGAGATGCGTTGGTTGCGGGGGAAGGATTCGAACCTCCGACCTTCGGGTTATGAGCCCGACGAGCTGCCGCTGCTCCACCCCGCGGCCTCTTATTCTAGGGATCGGGCCCGAACGTGGCAAACGCCACCCGACGCGCACCGTGGCGCTTACGGTCCGCTGACACAGCCGCGTGGCCCGCCTCACGAGCGCTCGCCAAGGTCGCGCCACCGCGCCGGCGAACGCCGGCACCGAACCCGAGGAACCACAGCGACCATGCGCATCCCCACCTGGCGACTGGCCCTGACCGGCGGCGCCATCGTCGTCCTCCTGACGCTCGGCATCGGCTTCGTGGCCGCGAGCGGCGCAGCTCCGACAGCGCTGAATCAGCCCGTCGTCGCGGCTTCCACCGCGCCCGATGCGTCAGCCAAGCCGGACGGCGCGGACCACCCGCGGCTCAAGGCCTGGCTCGGCAGCCGCCTCGGCAAGCTCGCCGCCGCCAGGCATCTCGTCCACGTCACGGCCACGTTCACGGACAAGGACGGCAACCTCGTCACGGTGCAGGTCGACCACGGCACGATCCAGGCGATCGGCAGCGGCAGCCTGGCGATCGCCGAGGCCGGCGGCTCGACGGTCACCGTGAGCACCGACGACACCACGGACGTCTACCTCGGCCGCGAGGAGGGCAAGCTCTCCGACCTCAAGGTCGGCGACACCGTCTTCGTCCAGAGCCGGATCGACGGCTCGACCCTCGCCAAGCGGATCCTGCGGGTCCCCGCCACCGCCGGGGATGCCGGCAGCTGAACCGAATCGACACCGCGTCGCGACCGATGGGCGGGTCCGCCGGGGGCCCGCCCGTCGCTATCCTCCGCTCGTGCGTCCGTACGGGCCCGAGTCACCGTGGCGGTTCGAGCCCGGCCTGACGTACCTCACCCACGGGACGTTCGGGGCGACGCCGGTCCCGATCCTCGAGGCGCAGCGGGCCCTCGTCGACGAGCTCGAGGCGAGTCCCGTGCGGGTGCTCGACCGCGAGTTCGAGGCACGCCGCGACGCGGCCCGGATCGAGGTCGCCCGCTTCCTCGGCGCGGACCCGGAGGGCGTCGTCGTCGTCCCGAACGCGACCACCGGCGTCTCGACCGTCCTTCGCTCGCTCCGCATCCGGCCCGGCGACGAGTTGCTGACGACGGATCACGAGTACAACGCCGTGCTCAACGCCATCGCCCTCGCCGCCGAGGATGCGAAGGCGCGGGTCGTCCGGGCCCGGATCCCGCTTCCGATCCGGCACCCCGAGGAGGTCGTCGAGGCGCTCATCTCGGCGGTCACGCCGCGGACGCGGCTCGCGGTCGTCAGCCACGTGACGAGCCCGACCGGCGTCGTCTTCCCGATCGAGACGATCGTCCGCGAGCTCGACCGGCTCGGCGTCGACACGCTCGTCGACGCGGCTCACGCGCCCGGCCAGGTCCCGGTCGACGTCGACGCGCTCGGCGCCGCCTACTGGACCGCGAACGGCCACAAGTGGCTGTGCGGCCCCAAGGTCAGCGGCGTCCTCGCCGTCCGCGCCGATCGCCGCCGCGGGATCCGGCCGCTCGTCACGAGCCATGGCTGGAACGACCAGCGTGAGGATCGCCACGGCCTCTGGAGGGCGTTCGACTGGCAGGGCACGTCCGACCCGACCGCGTTCCTCGCGCTGCCGCTCGCGATCCGGCTCGTGGGCTCGCTCGATGCCGGCGGCTGGCCGGGGCTCATGGCCGCGAATCGCGAGCTCGCGCTCGAAGCCCGGCGGCGGCTGGAGGCGGCCTTCGGCGTCGACGCTGTCGCCCCGGAGTCGATGGTCGGGGCCATGCCGACCGTGCGCGTGCCGGGCATCGCCTCGGATGACGAGGCGCTGGCGCTGACCCGAGCGCTCCACGACGACGAGCGGATCGAGGTGCCGTTCCCGAGCTGGCCGGTCCGCGGCGCCCGCGACCGCGTGACCGACGCGCCGAGCCACGTGCTCATCCGCGTCTCGATCCAGCGCTACAACGACGCCTCCGACATCGAGCGTCTCGTCGAGGCGCTCAGTCCGCGGCTATCGTGAGCGGGTGACGACGACCGATCTCGAGCGCATCCAGGAGACCGAGCAGCTCGACCAGCTGCGGTTCCTGCATCGCGTGGCCCGGCTTGCGACGACCGCCCACACCTGGGACGAGTTGCTCGAGACCGTCGTCGACGAGACCCGCGACGCCCTCCACGCGAGCGTTTCGTCGCTGTACCTCCTCGATCGGGACGGGATCAACCTCACGCTCGCCGCGACGAACGGCCTCGATCGCTTCCAGATCGGCCGGGCCCAGGTCCCCTACGGCGAAGGCGTCACGGGCCGTGTCGCCGCGACGCGCGAGCCCATCGTCATCCCGGATGTCAGCCGGGATCCGCGGTTCCTGTGGGTCCGCGGCATCGACCAGCGCCGGTTCATCGCCTCGATGCTGTCCGTGCCGCTGGCCTGGGACGACCGGACCGTCGGGGTGTTGAACGTCCAGACCGAGCAGCATCGGGACTTCTCGGCCTCGGACGCTGCCCACCTCCGCGCCATCGCCGACCTGCTCGCCGGGATCGTCGAGAAGGGCCGCCTGCAGCGCGAGGCGGAGACCCGCGCGGCCGAGCTCAAGCAGATCGATCAGGCCCGGACCGAGCTCATCGCGCTCGTCACGCACGAGCTTCGGACGCCGCTCGCGGTCGTGCGCGCGTACACCGACCTGCTCGCCGAGGAGCCCGATCTCTCGCCCGACCGGCCGTCGCGCGATCCCGAACGGCGCGAGCGCCGTGCCGGCTGGTACAGCGCGACGATGGAGCAGGTCGAACGGCTGGATCGATTGGTCGACTCGATCCTCGCCTCCGTGCGGGTCATGCCGGACGAGCAGGCCGAGATCACGCCGACGGACGTGCCGGCCGTCGTCGGCGACGTGATCCGCGAGCTCGAGCCGCTGCTCCGCCACCACGAGGTCGGCGTGGAGGGCGCCGTGCCCCTCTTCGCCCTCGCCGACGCGAGCCGCCTCCGGCAGATCCTCGAGCACCTCGTCGAGAACGCCGTGAAGTACGCCCCGCCGCAGACGCGAATCACGCTCGCGTGGCGGATGATCGAGGGCGACGTCCGGGTGTCCGTGTCGGACGAGGGTCCCGGAATCCCCGAGGAGTGGCGCGAGCGGGTCTTCGAGCCGTACGCGCGGCGGGAGACCGCCACGGCGCGTGGCTCGGGCATCGGGCTGTACGCGGCCCGGCGACTCGGCGAGTCGATGGGCGCGCGACTCTGGACGGAGCCGGTCGAGCGGGGGACGGGGACGCGATTCGTCGTATCGCTGCCCGCTGCCGCGTCGGTCTGAGCGAGACCCTGATGGCCACCCGCCCGCTCCGGATCCTCGTGGTCGACGACGATCCGGCGATGGTCGGCGCGATCACGGCGCTCGTCGGGACCGAGGGTCACCAGGTCATCACCGCCTACGACGGCCTGACCGCGGTCCGCCGCTACCGCGAGGACCGGCCCGACATCGTGCTCCTCGACCTCGCGATGCCCGGCCCCGATGGCTTCACGGTCGCGGGCCAGATGCGGGCCGAGGGCGACGCGCCGATCGTGGTCGTCTCGGGCGAGAGCAAGGAAGCCGCGAAGGTGCGGGCCCTCGGGATCGGCGCCGACGATTACATCGTGAAGCCGTTCGGGCGCGCGGAGCTCCTGGCGCGAATCGGCGCGGTCATGCGCCGCGCGGACCGCTCGATCGGTGCCGGGTCCGCGACGGGCGCGACCGGTGGCAGCGGCTCCCTCGCCGCTGGCAACCTCACGATCGATGCCGGGCGCCACGAGGTCCGCGCCGGCGACACCGTGCTGGGCCTGACCCCGATCGAGTACCGCCTGCTCGAGATCCTCGTCCGGGCCAACGGCGACGTCGTGCCCCACCTCCAGCTCGCCCGCGCCGGCTGGCCGGCGGAGGCCGACCCGGATCTCCTGTGGCTGAAGCCGCACATCGCGAGGCTGCGCTCGAAGATCGACGCGGCCGGTGGCCCGGAGCTCGTCCCGGTGCGCGGCGTCGGCTATCGCCTCGAGGCCGCGTCCTAGAAGCTAGGCGGCGGCCTCGGCGATCGGCTCCGTGAATTGGGCGTTGTAGAGCTCGGCGTAGAAGCCGCCCTGGGCCAGGAGCTCGGCGTGGGTTCCCTGCTCGACGATCGCGCCGCGGTTCATGACGAGGATCGTATCGGCGTCGCGGATCGTCGAGAGCCGGTGGGCGATGACGAAGGCGGTGCGGCCCTGCATGAGCTGCGCCATCGCCTTCTGGATCAGGACCTCGGTCCGGGTGTCGACCGACGAGGTCGCCTCGTCGAGGATGAGGATCGACGGGTTGGCGAGGAAGGCCCGGGCGATGGTGAGCAGCTGCTTCTCGCCCGCGGAGAGATTCGTCGCGTCGTCATCGATGATCGTGTCGTAGCCGTCCGGCAGCGTCCGGACGAAATGGTCGACGTGGGCCGCCTCGGCGGCCGCCTCGACCTCCTCCTGGGTGGCGCCGACCTTGCCGTAGGCGATGTTGTCGCGGAGGGTCCCGTGGAACAGCCACGTGTCCTGGAGGACCATCCCGAACGTCCGCCGGAGGTCGTCGCGGGTCAGGTCGCGCGTGTCGATCCCGTCGATCGTGATCCGCCCGCCGTCGAGCTCGTAGAACCGCATCAGCAGGTTGACGAGCGTCGTCTTGCCGGCGCCGGTCGGGCCGACGATCGCGATCGTATGGCCCGCGTCGGCGACGAGCGAGAGATCGTCGATGAGAGGCTTGTCCGGCTCGTACCGGAACGAGACATCCTCAAACGCCACGGCGTCGCGCGTCGGGCCGAGCTTCCGCGGCGCCGCGGGATCGGCGATCTCCTCCGCCTCGTCGAGCAGCTCGAACACGCGCTCGGCCGAGGCAACCGCCGACTGGAGGACGTTGGCGATCGAGGCCGTCTGGATGATCGGGAACGTGAACTGCCGGGAGTACTGGATGAAGGCGATGACGTCGCCGAGCGTCATCTGGCCGGCCGCGACCCGCAACCCGCCGATGACGGCGATCGCGACGTAGTTGAGGTTCGAGACGAACGTCATCGCCGGCTGGATCGTCCCGGAGATGAACTGGGCCTGGTAGGACGCCTCGTAGAGCTTGTCGTTCTCGCGGTCGAACGTCTCGATCGCCTCGGCCTGGCGGCCGAAGACCTTCACGATCGAGTGGCCGGTGTGCATCTCCTCGACGTGGCCGTTGAGGGTGCCGGTCGAGGCCCATTGGGCGACGAACCGCTTCTGCGATCGACGGGCGATGACGAGCGTAATGGCGATCGACGCCGGGACGGCGAGGATCGAGATGGCCGCGAGGATCGGGCTGATCGTGAGCATCAGGACGAGCACGCCGATGATCGTGAGCAGCGAGGTGATGAGCTGGGTCAGGCTCTGCTGGAGCGTCTGGCCGATGTTGTCGATGTCGTTGGTCACCCGGCTCAGGACATCGCCGCGGGGGTGGCTGTCGAAGTACTTGAGCGGCAGCCGGCCGAGCTTCTCGTCGACGTCCGTCCTGAGGCGCCGGACCGTGCGCTGGGTGACGCCGGCCATGACGTAGGCCTGGATCCAGCTGAACAGCGCGCTCAGCAGGTAGATGCCGATGAGCAGGACCAGGACGCCGGCGAGCGCGTTGAAGTCGATGCCGCGCCCGGGCACGACGTCCATCGCCTCGAGCATGTCGGCCAGCTGGCCCTTGCCGTTGGCTCGCAGCCCGGCGACGATCTGCTCCTTGGTCGTGCCGGCGGGCACGTTCTGGCCGATCGCCGTGCCGATGGCGCCGTCGAAGATCGTGTTCGTCGCGTTGCCGAGGATCTTCGGGCCGATGACGGCGAAGGCGACGCTCACGACCGCCATGACGATGACGAGGGCGACGAGCATCCGCTCCGGGGCGAGGCGGTCGAGGAGGCGCCGGAACGATCCCCGGAAGTTGGTCGGCTTGGCCGCTCCGGCGAGCATGCCCATCATGCCGCCACCGGGGCCCGGGCCGCGGCGCATGCCAGCGGGAGGCCCGGGCGGCGTGCCCGGGGCCGGTCGCGCGCCGGGGAAGGCACCGGTGGATCGCGGGCTCGAGCCGTTGCCGCCGGGCGTGGAGCCGTTGCCGCCCGGGGTCGTGCCGTTCCCGCCTGAACGGTCCCCGCCCGAGCCGTTCCCGCCCGGCCGCTGATACGGGCCGCTCATGCGACCGCCTCTTCCCGGGAGAGCTGGGAGTAGACGATCTCGCGGTAGGTCTCGTTCGAGGCCAGGAGCTCGGCATGCGTGCCGCTGCCGACGATCCGGCCGGCGTCCATCACGAGGATCCGATCGGCCTTCATGATCGTGCCGACTCGCTGGGCGACGATGATCCGGGTGGCCCAACCCATGTCGCGGTCGAGCGCGGCACGGAGGCGAGCGTCCGTCCCGAAGTCCAGGGCGGAGAAGCTGTCGTCGAAGATCAGGATTCCGGTGCGCTTGACCAGGGCCCGCGCGATCGCGAGCCGCTGGCGCTGGCCGCCGGAGACGTTCGTACCGCCCTGGAGGATCGGGGCGTCGAGCTGGCCGTCCATGTCCTCGACGAAGTCGCGGCCCTGGGCGATCTCGAGCGCCCGCCACAGGTCGTCGTCGGTCGCCTCCTGGTCGCCGAACCGGAGGTTGCTCGCGACCGTGCCGCTGAACAGGAACGCCTTCTGGGGAATCACGCCGAGGCGGCCCCAGAGGTCGGCCCGAAGGGTCTCCCGGACGTCGACCCCATCGACGAGGACGGCCCCGGCGGTCACGTCGTAGAAGCGCGGGATGAGGTTCACGAGCGTCGACTTGCCGCTGCCCGTCGAGCCGACGATGGCCACGGTTTCACCCGGCTCGGCGACGAACGACACGTCACGCAGCACCGGTTCCTGGGCGCCGGGGTAGCGGAACTCGACGTCGCGGAGCTCGATCCGCCCGCCGCGGCGGCCCTCCAGCGGCGCCAGTCGCTTCGGCTGCTCCGGGTCGCGAATCGTCGGCTCCGTCCCGAGGACTTCCTGGATGCGGCCCGCCGAGACAGCGGCCCGAGGCACGAACACGAACATGAACACGGCCATCAGGACGGCGAACAGGATCTGGAGCAGGTACTGGAGGAACGAGGTCAGGTTGCCGATCGGCATCTCACCGCTTTCGACCCGCATCGCCCCGAACCACATGACCCCGACCGTGGACATGTTGAGGATCAGGGTCATGACCGGGATCGTCACGGCGAACAGGCGGTTCACTCGGAGGGAGGTGCTGAAGAGGTCGACGTTCGCCTCGTCGAAGCGGGCCTCCTCGTGGCGCGTCCGGACGAACGCCCGGATGACCCGGACACCCGCCAACGTCTCGCGCATGACCTGGTTGATCCGGTCGAGCTTGACCTGCATCGCTCGGAAGAGCGGGATCGCCCGACTCATGACGAGCCCGATGAAGAGGGCCATGAGCGGCAGGACGACGACGAGGAGGCCCGAGAGCGGGACGTCCTGGCGGACGGCAAGGATGATCCCGCCGATGATCAGGATCGGCGCGGTGAACAGCAGCGTGAGCGCCATGAACACGAGCGTCTGGACCTGCTGCACGTCGTTGGTGTTCCGGGTGATGAGCGACGGCGTCCCGAAGCGGTTGACCTCGACCTGGCTGAAGCTCTCGACCTTGCGGAAGATCGCGCCCCGGACGTCACGGCCGAAGCCCATCGCGATCTGCGCCGCGAAGTAGACGCCGACGATCGAGGCGAGCCCGACGACGAACGTCACCGCGAGCATGAAGAGGCCGGTCGAGCCGATGTAGCCCGTGTCGCCCGTGGCGACGCCGTTGTTGATGATGTCGCCCTGGAGGGTCGGCAGGTACAGGTTCCCGATCGCCTGGACGAGCAGCAGGGCGATGACGATCGCGATCCGGCCGATGTACGGCCGAAGGTAGGTCCGCAGGAGCGCGATCACGTCGCGGACTCCCGGTCCGGTCGCTCGCTCGTGTCGCGCAGCTGGCCCGACATCCGCTCCATCTCCGTCGCGAGCGCCTGGCGCGCGGCGCGCAGCGCCCGATGCCCCTCGAGGAGGCCCTCGAGCTGCTCGTCGGACAGCTGGTCGAGGAGCTTCGCGAGGCCCTTCCGGCGTCGCTGGTCGATCTCGCCGAAGACCTTCGCGCCACCCTTCGCCGGCACGACGAGGATGACGCGTCGATCGGCGGCGTCACGCTGGCGGACGACGAGCTCGCGCTTCTCCATGCGGTCGATGATCCCGGTCATGCTCGCCTCGGAGACGTCGAGCGAGTCGGCGAGGTGGCCCATCGATTGGGGGCCCGCGGCCTCGAGCAGGGTCAGGACGTTGAGATGCGTCAGGCTGAGCTCGCCCTGGTGCCAGCGCTGGAACGCGGCGATGAACTCACGCGGATTCCACGAGCTGAGCTCGCCGACGGCTGCCGCGACGAGCGGCCGCGTGGCCGTGCCGTGCGGGGC
>JBKPRF010000034.1:0-7393 GCA_046734475.1 Chloroflexota bacterium | reverse complement strand
CTACTGGGATGGCACCGACGCCGCGGTCGTCTTCCGCCGCCGCGACACGGCCAGTGGCGAGACCCGCTTCATCTACCACGGCAACGACGGCACCTCGTTCCCGTGGAACGACACCGCCCAGCTCGACTACCTCCAGCCGGCCGTCCGCGAGGCCGTCATCGAGACGATCCTCGACGTCGCCCGGCGCTCGCCGATCATCCGCTTCGACGCGGCGATGGTCCTCGCCCGCCGCCACATCCGCCGCCTCTGGTACCCGCGGCCGGGCGAGGGCGGGGCGATCCCGTCACGGGCCGAGCACGCGATCTCCGACGCCGAGTTCGACGCCCTCATGCCCACCGAGTTCTGGCGCGAGGTCGTCGACCGCGTCGCCGCGGAGGCGCCCGGGACGCTCCTCCTGGCCGAGGCGTTCTGGCTCCTCGAGGGCTACTTCGTCCGGACGCTCGGGATGCACCGCGTCTACAACTCGGCCTTCATGCACATGCTCCGCGACGAGGACAACGCCGGCTACCGGCGGGTCATGAAGGACACGCTCGAGTTCGATCCCGGGGTCCTGGGCCGGTTCGTGAACTTCATGACGAACCCCGACGAGCGGCCCGCGGCAGAGCAGTTCGGGACCGGCGACAAGGCGTTCGCCGCAGCGACCATCCTGGCCACGATGCCCGGGTTGCCGATGCTCGGCCACGGCCAGGTCGAGGGCTTCCGGGAGCGCTACGGCATGGAGTTCCGGACCGCCCGCTGGGACGAGCCGCTCGACGAGGGCCACACGAGCCACTTCCAGTGGGCGATCGTGCCGCTGCTCCGACGCCGGACCGACTTCGCGGGCACCGCCCGCTTCCACCTGTACGACCCGACCGCCGAGGACGGTTCGGTCGTCGAGGACGTCTTCGCGTACTCGAACGGCCCTGTTGGCCGATCGACGCTCGTCGTCGTCCACAACCGCCACGCCGAGGTCGACGTCCGGATCGATCGATCGGTCGCGGCCGCGACGCGCGATGCGAGCGGCCACAAGCGCCGCACGACCACGCGTCTCGCTCGGGCGATCGAGCCGCCGCGCGAAGACGACGCCGTCATCCGCTTCCGCGACCAGCGATTCGGGCGCGAGATTCGCCTCTCCGCCGGCGAGCTCCGCGAACGCGGGCTCGCCCTCCATCTCGGGCCCTACGAGGCGCTCGTCTTCGACGTCGACGTCGTCCCGCCCGAGCCGCCGCCGGAACCGGTCGCCGAGGCACCGGCGCCGCCAGCGGCAACGCCGAAGCGTCCAGTGACCCCGAAGTCCCCGGCGATTAGCCGAAGAGCGCGCGGTGGAGCAAGGGAACCGGCATCGAGCCCTTCCCGATCACGGCCTCCAGGTGATCCCGGTACCGGAACGCGTCGCCTGACCGGCGGCGCGCCTCGGCCTCCAGATCGGTCATCTGACGAGCCCCGATGAAGTAGGTCGAGAGCTGGGTCGACGACAGCCGCGCCCGGTCGTACTTCGACTTGGCCTCGGACTCCTCCTGGAAGCCCCCGTCGACCATCAGCCTCACGGCCTCGTCCTGGGTCATGCCGTGGACGTGGATCCGGACGTCGATGATCACGTTCGTGATCGAGCGCAGGTAGTACTTCCAATGGCTCAACCAGAGCGCCGGATCGTCGGCGGCGAGCCCGAGGTCGAGCATCACCTGCGTCACGTACACCGCCCAGCCCTCGGCGAACACGCCGTCGCCGAAGACCGATCGGACCGGTCGATCGACCCGGTTCGCGTAGACGCCCTGCAGGTAATGGCCGGGCACCGCCTCGTGGATCGTCAGGCAGGTCAGCTGGCGGCGGTTGTGCTCGCGGAGCATCGACTCGACGCGCTCGGGCGGCCAGTCGTCGGCCGGCGGGGTGATCGAGAAGAACGCCTTCTGGCCCTTGTCGAACGGCCCCGGTGAGTGGAGCATCGCGCCCGCGAACGGCCGCAGGAACTTCGGCGTCCACTGGATCTGGAGCGGCTCCTCCGAGAGCCCGATCACGTCGTGCTCGCGGCAGAACGCCTCGATCCGCTTCAACTCCTCGCGACAGAAGTCCAGCAGCTCGGCCGCCGGCGGGTGGTCCGCGGCGAGGGCATCGAGGACGCCCTTGACGATCTCGTCATCGGTCGCCGGCAGCGGCTCGTCGCCGCGCCACTGCGGCCAGAGCTCGGTCGCGAGGCGGGTCATCTCGGCCCGGACCGTGCCGTACTGGGCTTCGGCCGCCGCCAGGACGTCGGCGGCCGTGATGGTGGGATCGCTGAAGGTGTGGCGGAGCTTGCCCTCGAACCGCTCTTCGCCGAGGCGGCCCTCACCCTCGGCGTCCGGGAGCACCGCATGCCGGAGGTGGTCGTGGAAGCCCGCGATCGCGGCCTTCGCGGCGTCGGCCGCGGCATCGAGCCGGGGCCGGAGCGCTGCGACCTCGGGCTCGGAGGCATGCGACTCGGCAAGCGCGAGGCCCTCGTCGATGAGGTCGGTGATCCCGCCGAGCTGGATGAGCGCGATGTCGGTGTGGAACCGCGCGACCGGCACGCCGTCCTTCGAGCCGATCCGCTCCGTCGCGGCCGCGATGACGCCCGGAATGCCCTCGAGCCGGCCGCTGAACGACGTGAGCCGAGCCGGAACCGGTGCGAACTCGCGCGACAGCAGCGTGAACAGGCCGTCGCCGAGCCGGTAGATCCAGATGACCGGGTTCCAGGCATCCTCGGCGAGGTCGGCGTAGAACGGCTGGGCATCGAGCAGGAGCAGCAGTCGATCGCGGTCGATCGTATCGTCGGCGTCGAGGCCGTCGAGCGCCGCCAGGCGACCGCGCCAGTCGGCGGCCCAGGCGAGGTCGGCGTTGATGCCGGCGGTCGAGAAGTCGGGCCAGCGAGCATCGTGGTCGTGGACGCCGGCGTTGGTCGCCAGCAGCGGATCGCGCTCGAAGGACTCCGCGAGGAAGCGCGGCACGAGGTCGGTGAACGTGGTCACCCGATGAACTCCCCCTGTACGATCGCGGCCGATGACAGTCGCGGGTCAGGGTATCGAGAGATGGGTGCAGCCGGTCACGCTCGAGGGCGAGCGGGTCCGGCTCGAGCCGCTCGACCGGAGCCATCTCGACGATCTCGCCGAGGTCGCGTTCGACCCGACGCTGTGGCGCTGGACCCTGGCGCGGCCCACCGACAGGGCCGGGCTCGAGGCGTGGCTCGACGCGGCCATCGCGAATCTCGCCAACGGCTCCGAGCTGCCGTTCGCGACGATCGACCGGGCCTCTGGCAAGGCCGTCGGCTCGACCCGCTTCCTGTCGATCGTGCCTGAGCACAAGCGGCTCGAGATCGGCTGGACGTGGCTCGGCGGCGCGTTCCACCGGAGCGGGATGAACAAGGAGGCGAAGTACCTCCAGCTGCGGCACGCGTTCGAGACGCTCGGCGCCAACCGGGTCGAGTTCAAGACCGACTCGCGGAACGAGCGGGCCAACCCGGCGCTGCTCGGGATCGGGGCGACGTTCGAGGGCACGTTCCGGGACCACATGGTCATGCCCGACGGGCCGCTCCGGAGCTCGAACTACTACAGCGTCGTCGCCTCCGAGTGGCCGGCGGTCAAGGCCCGGCTCGAGACGTCCCTGCGCGAATCTCGCTGACGTGGCGGCTCCCTCCCGCGGACCGATCACGACCCTCGATTACCACACCGGCGGCGAGCCGTTCCGGATCGTGACCGGCGGCGTGCCCGAGCTCGAGGGCCGGACGGTCCTCGAGCGGCGGCGCTGGGCGATGGCCAACGTGGACGACGTCCGCCATCTGCTCATCGATGAGCCGCGCGGTCACGCCGACATGTACGGCGCGTTCGTCACGCCGCCCAACGACGCCGGCGCGGATCTCGGCGTCGTCTTCTTCCACAACGAGGGCTACTCGACGGCCTGCGGCCACGGGACGATCGCGCTCGTGACCTGGGCGATCGACAGCGGCCGGATCGCGGCGGCCGAGCCCGAGACGACGGTGACCGTCGACGTCCCGTCCGGCCGGCTGGCGTGTCGGGCCGCGGTCCGCGACGGCCACGTCCGGAACGTCACGTTCCGCAACGTCCCGTCGTATGTCGTCGCGACCGGGGTGCGGGTCCCGACGAGCCGCGACGAGGTCGTGGTCGACGTCAGCTTCGGTGGCGCGTTCTACGGCTCGGTCGACGTCCGCTCGATCGGCCTCGACGTCTCGCGGGTGAGCCTGCCCGAGCTCATTGCGCTCCAGCGCCAGCTCCGGCCGGCGCTCGACGCCGAGCTCGAGCCGCGCCACCCGAACGAGCCCGACCTCGCCGGCATCTACGGGATCATCTTCTGG
Organism: Chloroflexota bacterium; assembly: GCA_046734475.1. GTDB lineage: Bacteria > Chloroflexota > Limnocylindria > Limnocylindrales > CSP1-4 > UBA5189. The sequence goes on along the minus strand of JBKPRF010000034.1, from coordinate 3,093 downwards.
CAGCCGGAACCGGCCGATCCCGCCGATCCGGACGCGGGCCTCGTCCAGCGCAATGTCACGGTGTTCGCCGACGGCGAGGTCGATCGCTCGCCGTGCGGCAGCGGGACCTCGGCCCGCCTGGCTCTGCTCGACGGGTCGGGCGAGCTGCCACGCGGCGCCCGCCTCCGCCATTGGTCGATCGTCGACTCGGTCTTCGACGCCCGGGTCGTCGGCGACGGCCCGTCGATCGGTGGGCGCCCGTCGGTCGTCACCGAAGTGACCGGCTCGGCCTTCCGGACGGGAGCGCACGAGTTCACCCTGGATCCCGAGGACGGGCTCGGAACCGGCTTCCTGCTGCGCTAGGATCGGGCGGAGCCGGGAGCACGCACGGAGCCGGCCGAACGGGAGGACGCTCGTGGTCGACCTGCTGGTCAAGGTGCTCATCAACGCGGCGGCGGTCTGGGTCGCGATCCAGCTGCCGCTCACCCAGATCACGTTCGACTACGGCAAGGACTGGTGGAAGCTCCTGGCCGTGGCCCTGATCCTCGCGATCATCAACACCTACCTGAAGCCGATCCTCAAGATCCTGTCGTTCCCGATCACGCTGCTCACCGTGGGGCTCTTCGCCTTCGTCCTCAACGCGCTCCTGCTGCTGCTCGTGGCGCTCGTCTCCGACACCTTCCATCTCGGCTTCAAGATCGCGAGCTTCCCGCCGACGCTGAACGCCGACGCCTTCGTCGGCGCGCTCGTCGCGTCGATCGTGATCAGCGTCGTGGCGACGTTGCTCGGCCTGCTCAACCTCGGTCGCCGCCTGGTCGTTTGACCGAACCGGATCGGCTCATCGAGCTCGCGCCGGTCCTGCGCGAGGCCGCCCGGCGCTACGGCACGCCGGTCACGGTCACCGATCTCGCGACGCTCGAGGCGGCGTGCGAGGGCGTCCGAGCCGCGTTCCCGGATCCATGGCTGCGGGCCTTCTCGGTCAAGGCCAACGACGTCGTCGGGATCGTCAGGCTCGTCTGCGAGCGCGGCTTCGACGCCAACGTCGTCTCGCGCGGCGAATGGGCGATCGCCCGGAAGGCGGGCGTCCCGAACGCGCGGATCACGCTCGAGGGCATCGGCAAGACGGACGCCGATCTCCGAGCCGCCGTTCGATCGGCGGCCGAGGGCGACCCGATCCGCTGGATCGCGATCGAGTCGACCGACGAGGCCCGGGCGCTCGTCGCCATCGCGGCCCGGGCCGGGCTCGGCGCCGGGCGTCCGCGACGGTCGCTCGATGTGCTCTTCCGGCTGAACCCCGAGGTCCAGCCGGAGACCCATCACGGCCTCGCGGTCGGCGCGGCGACCTCGAAGTTCGGGATGACCGCGACCGAGCTGACCGAGGCGGTCGGGATCATCGACGAGTCGCCGGGGCTCGTGCCGCGCGGGATCCACCTCCATGTCGGCTCGCAGCTGGGCGCGGTCGACGCCTGGCGCGACGCGGTCCGGCGGGCCCTCGCGCTGCTCGCGCTCGTGTCCGGCACGCGAGCGAGATTCGACACGCTCGACGTCGGCGGCGGCTTCCCGGTCTTCCCGGGGAACCAGCCGACCCCGGATCCCGCGCGATTCGCGGCGGAGCTCCCGGCCCTCTTCGAGGCCATCCCCGCGGAGCGCCGTCCGGCGCGCCTCGCCATCGAGCCGGGTCGCGCCCTCGTGGCCCGCGCCGGCTTCATCGTCGCCCGCGTCCTCCACGTCCGGGAGCGCGAGGGCCGGCGCCAGATCGTCATCGACGCCGGCATGACCGAGATCATCCGCCCCGCCCTGTACGACGCCTGGCACGAGATCGAGGCGCTCACCTCGCTCGGCAAGCCCGTCGAAGCGCGACCGCGGAGCCGCCGGGGCACGACCCACATCGCCGAGCCCGGCCTCGAGCCAGCCCGGGTCGAGGGCCCGATCTGCGAGTCGACCGACCACCTCGGCGAGCACCTGCTGCCACCCCTCCGCCGCGGCGACCTCCTCACGATCCGCGACGCCGGCGCCTACGCCGCCTCCCTCGCCTCGACCTACAACGGCCGCCCGTCGCTGACCCAGGTGCTTCTCGATGGTGGCCGCGGCGCGGCGTCAATCCGACGGCGTGGATACTTCGCGACGCATTCCGCACTCACCTTGCGGGGTGATCGCTAGTCCCGAATGCCTCCTCCGCCGCCTGTCCGCGCCTCAAGTCTTGCCCAGGTTCCAGGCATGGCAAGGCCCGCGTATGCCACACCGTCAAACGCAGACGTCAAGATCACACGCGCCGAGGCCGCGAGGGCGCGAATATTCTCCGAGGAGAGATGGCGTCCGCTCTCAAGGCCGAGCTCGTTCGAGGTCCGTTCGGTCATCAGAGCGTTGAATGGGTAACTGCTCGCGGCGAGGCTCGCTTGGACGGCCGCGCCGTGCTCGTCAGCTGTGGCCGCCCAATGCAATAGCCGCCCGTTGCGGTAGGCGGTCTGCGGTGGAAGGTCGGGATCACCCTCGAGACCAAGGTCATCTTCGATCACAATTGTGGCCAACCCAGCTTCATGAGCTCGGCGGAAGAAATCGGCCCTAAATTCGCGCCCCGCTGGAAATCGCCGAATGCCATCATCGACAACCCAGGGGCTGGGGACATGATTGCCTCGAGGCAGAACAAGGAAAGCGAAGGGCAGCTCATCCAGACGCTCTTGAAGCGTCAATGACAACTCAGCACCCCGACCGAGCGATGTCGATACCCACGACATCACTTGGGCGTTGTCGAACTGGTTGGATGCGAGCTGGATGGTCATCGCAGGACAGCATTGTGGGTCATTGGTCGCGCAGCCAACCACCGCCGCCGTCCGAGAATCCGCCCCGCCCGGCGCAGGTGGTTCGTGGCCTCAACGGCGGAGGGGCAATACGCCGGCGGGATCGCACGTAAGAAACCGGGTACGACTACCTAAGGGAACGACGCCTCGGTTGCGAGAATCTCAAGGCAGCACTTCCCCGCGTCCAGGAATGACACCGGCGGCAGCCAGGGGCGAAGACCTCACGCGTCGGGGGTACTTGGCCCGACGATCGACTTCACCGCGTCAGCCCTCTTTTGAGCCTTGAGCTCGTGAACCCTTCGATCATCGGCGAACA
>JBKPRF010000033.1:0-4193 GCA_046734475.1 Chloroflexota bacterium | reverse complement strand
TCTTCGAGGAGGTCGCGAAGTTCCGGGCCGCGCGGCGGATGTGGGCCCGGATCGTCCGGGACCGCTTCAAGTCCTCGAACGCCCGTTCGATGGCGTGCCGGTTCCACGTCCAGACGGCCGGCTCATCGCTCACCGCCCAGTCGGTCGACAACAACGTCGTCCGGACGACGCTCCAGGCCCTCGCCGCCGTCCTCGGCGGCGCGCAGAGCCTCCACACGAACTCGCGCGACGAGGCCCTCGCGCTACCCACCGAGGACAGCGTCCGGCTGGCCCTCCGGACCCAGCAGATTCTCGCCTACGAGGCCGGCGTCACGGAGACCCCGGATCCGCTCGGCGGGTCGTACCTCGTGGAGAGCCTGACCGACGAGCTCGAGGCAGCCGCGACCGCCTACCTCGACGAGATCGACGCGATGGGCGGCACCCTGCGAGCCCTCGACGCCGGCTTCCAGCAGCGGGCGATCCAGGAGTCGGCCTACCGGGTCCAGCGGGCGATCGATCGCGGCGACCAGGTCGTCGTCGGCGTCAACCGCTTCCGAGACGAGTCGACGGCCACGCCGCCGATCCAGCGAATCGACCCGGAGGGGGAGCGGCGCCAGGTCGCCGGCCTGCAGCGAGTCCGCGCGGAGCGCGATCCGGCCGCCTGGGAGGCGGCGCTCGGCCGGCTGTCCGACGCGGCCCGCGGAACCGACAATCTGCTGCCGCCGATCATCGAGGCCGTTCGGGCCTACGCGACCGTCGGCGAGATCTCCGATCGCCTGCGCGCCGCCTGGGGCGTCCACCGGGAGCTGATCACCGTATGACCAGTCCGTCGAAGGTCCATCACGTCGCGGTCGTCGTGCGGTCCATCGAGGACAGCCTCGAGCTGTACCGCGACCTGCTCGGCCTGCCGCTCGAGGAAATCCAGGACATCGAGTCGGACAAGGTCCGGATCGCGTTCCTCGGGGTCGGCGAGTCGAAGGTTGAGCTGGTCGAGCCGACCGACGACGCGACGGGCGTCGCGCGCTTCCTCGCGAACAGGGGGGAAGGCTTCCACCACGTCTGCCTCGAGGTTGCGAACCTGGCCGAGGAGCTCATGCGCCTGGCGATCAACGGCGTCGAGCTGATCGACAGCGCACCCCGGCGAGGCGCCGAGGGTCCGGTGGCGTTCCTCCATCCGCGGTCCTGCCACGGGGTCCTCGTCGAGCTCATCGAGGCGCCCGGTGGACCGGCCTGGCGCGCGCTCGGCTACCCGGTCCCCACAGGGACGCCGGCTCAGGGCCGGCGGGCGGTCAGCAGGAAGAGCGGGTAGGACCGGCCGTCCTCCTCGATCGAGGTCGCGGTCGAGAATCGGAGGTCCTCGAAGCCCGCTTCGCGAGCGAGATTCGCGAGCGCCTCGCGGTCGAAGCCGAGGTGATGGATGCCCTCGGCCTCGGCCGAATGGAACGAGCCGTCCTCGGTGTCGAGATCGGCCAGGGCGAGCCGACCGCCGGGGCCGAGGAGCGCGAACGCGGCCCGCAGCGCGGCCGGCGTGTCCTTGATGTGATGGAGCGCCAGGAGCGACATCGCGACGTCGAACGACTCGCCCGGCGGCGGATCGGCCGTCAGGTCGAAGCGCTGCGTCGTCACGTTCGCGATGTTGCCGCGCCGGACCTTCTCACCGGCGACCTCGAGCATCCCCGGCGCGGGGTCCGTCAGGAGCAGCGACCCGACCCTGTCGGCGAAGTGCAGCCCGAGCAGCCCGGTCCCGGCGCCGATCTCGATCGCGCGCATCGCCCGGGTCATCGGCACCGCGGCGGCGATCGCCGCGGCGACGTCGTCGGCGCGCCGGACCTTGTCGGGCGTGTCCCAGTCCTTCGCCCGCTCGTCGAACGTCGCCATCACGCGCCGGCCCCGCTCAGCCGAGCGACCACGCGACGATGACCGCCGGCGCTCGGTCAGCCCGGCGGGCGAACTCGACCACGTCGCCGGCCAGCTTCCGGATCCAGGGCTTCTCCTCGCGCGGCAGCTCGCCGAGCTCCTCCTCGACGAGGTCGATCCAGCGGGCCGCGATCGGCCCGACGTCGACGTCGGCGACGCGCGCGACGGCGGTGATCCAGGCCGCGTCGACCCGCTCGACGGTCCGCTCGCCGGTCGCCTCGACGTCGTCGATCTCCGTCCGCGCATCGAGGAAGTCGCGTGGCTCGCCGCCGTCGGTGACGGCCCGAACCGCCTGGCTGAAGAGGTCGAGCCAGGTCGGGTCGAGCTCGCCGCCGAGGGCGAGGTGCGCGGCGAAGCGGCCACGATCGTCCATGGCCGTCCAGTCGGCCTCGGCGATCGCCGCCAGGATGGCCGCCCGCTCGCCGGCGACGAGATCCATGACGAAGCCCATGCGGCAGTCTCTTCCTCGGCCGGGTCAGCCGCGGTAGCCGGCGGCCCGCAGCATCGCCGGCAGCTCGGTGGGGGAGCCGGCGACGTGGAAGCCGGCGGCCTCGAGCGCGGCGACCTTCGAGGCGGCGGTCCCGGAGCCGCCCGAGATGATCGCGCCGGCGTGGCCCATCCGGCGGCCCTCGGGCGCGGTCCGACCGGCGATGAACGCCGCCTTGGGCCGATCGCGGAGGTGATCGGCCGCCCAGGCCGCGGCCTCCTCCTCGGCCGCCCCGCCGATCTCCCCGATGAGCACGATCGCGTCGGTCTCATGATCGGCCGCGAAGAGCTTCAGCGCGTCGAGGAACGTCGTGCCGATGATCGGGTCGCCGCCGATCCCGAGGCACGTGGACTGGCCGACCCCGGCGTCGGACATCGCCTGGACGGCCTCGTAGGTGAGCGTCCCGGAGCGCGACACCACCCCGACCGAGCCCTCGCGATGGACCGAGGCCGGGATGATCCCGACCTTCGCCCGACCTGGCGACGTCGCCCCGGGGCAGTTCGGCCCGATGAGCCGGGCGCCGGCGGCGCGGACCTTCTCGACGACCGGGACCATGTCGAGCGCCGGGATGCCCTCGGTGATGCAGAAGATCGTCTGGATGCCGGCCGCCGCGGCCTCGAGGATCGCGTCAGGGGCGCCCGGCGCCGGCACGAAGATGCAGCTGGTGTTGACGCCGTGGCCGGCGACCGCCTCGGCGACCGTGTCGTAGACCGGGACGGTGCCATCGAGGGCCTGCTGGCCGCCCTTCCCCGGCGTGACGCCGGCGACGAGCTGGGTCCCGTAGGCCTGCATCGCCCGGGCATGGAACTCGCCCTCGCGACCGGTGATGCCCTGGACCACGAGGCGCGTGTCCCTGCCGATGAGGATGCTCATGCGGGCCGACGGGTCATGCGGCGACTCGGGCGGCCGCGACGGCCTTCTCGGCCGCGTCGTCGAGGGACGTCGCCGTCTCGAAGTTCGCGGCCTGGAGGAGCGTCGCGGCCTCGTCGGCATTGGTGCCGACGATGCGCACCACCATCGGCACCGCGCGGTGCTGCTGGGCCCGGGCCTCGATGAGGCCATGGGCGACCTCGTCGCCGCGGGTGATCCCGCCGAAGATGTTCACGAGGATCGCTCGGACGTTCGGGTCCTCGAGGATCAGGCCCATCGCGGCGGCCACCTTGTCGGCCTTCGCCCCGCCGCCGATGTCCAGGAAGTTCGCCGGCTCGCCACCGGCCCGCTTCACGAGGTCCATCGTCGTCATCGCCAGGCCGGCGCCGTTGACCATGCAGCCGATCGTGCCGTCGAGGTGGATGAAGTTGATCCCCGCGGCGCGGGCCTTGGCGTCGGCCGGGTCCTCCTCGTCGGGATCGCGGAAGGCCTCGAGCTCCGGGTGCCGGTAGAGGGCCGAGTCGTCGAGGGTGACCTTGGCGTCGAGGCAGACCAGCCGCTCCGCGGCGATACCGTCGGCGCCGGATTCGCGGACGATCGCGAGCGGGTTGATCTCGACGAGATCGGCGTCGTTCGCGAGCATCGTCCGGACGAGGCCCTTGGCCACGCCGACCGCCGCCTTGAGCTGCGGGCCGAGGCCCATCCGGAACGCCAGTGTCCGGGCCTGCCAGTCCTCGAGGCCGAGCAGGGGATCGGCATGGAGCGTGACGATCGCCTCGGGTCGCTCGGCGGCGACCTGCTCGATCTCGACGCCGCCCTCGGCGGAGCCCATGAGCAGGATCTTCCGACCGGCTCGATCGAGGAGCGCCGAGAGGTAGAACTCCTTGACGATGTCGGCCGCGGGGGCCACGAGGACCTTGCGAACCGTGGAGCCCTTGAT
>JBKPRF010000032.1:0-3071 GCA_046734475.1 Chloroflexota bacterium | reverse complement strand
TCCCCGTCCGGTCTCCGGCGGGAGCTGCGAGAGGACGAAGACGCCGAAGCCGGCGAGCGGCAGGACGGCGGCGTAGATGAAGCCGAGCGTCAGCCGCAGCCGGAAGGGCTGCTTCGGCTTCGGCGCCGGCTCGAGGGTCGGGTCAGCCACCGCTCGGGCCGCCGCCAGCGGGCTCGCCGGCCGGCGCGCTCGCGTCGGCGCCTGGCTCATCGGCCGCCTCGTCGCCCACGAGCCGGTAGCCGACCCCGCGGACCGTCACGACGTGGGCCGGCCGATCGGGATTCCGCTCGATCTTCTGGCGCAGGCGCCGCATCGTGACCCAGACGTAGGACGGATCCGCGTCGTCGGTGTCGGCCCAGCCCCGGTCGAGGAGCGTCTCAGTGCTCACGGTGCTCCCGAGGTTCGCGGCGAGGGCGTAGAGGAGGCGGGATTCGGTCGGGGTCAGCTGGACCGCCTCGCCGGCCACGATCGCCGTGCGATGGTGGAGCTCGAGGGTCAGGTCGGGCCCCAGGACGATGCTCTGGCGGGGCACCTTGTCGCCGAGCCGCCGCAGGACCCGAAGAATCCGGGCCCGCAGCTCCGGGTAGTGGTAGGGCTTGGTGACGTAGTCCTCGGCGACCTCCTCGAGGATCTCCGCCTTCGAGTCGGCGGTGTCGATCGCCGACAGGACGATGATCGGGAGATCGGCCCGGGCCTTGATCTCGCGGGCCAGGGACAGGCCGTCCATCCGGGCCATCATCATGTCGAGGATCAGGAGGTCGGGCCAACCCGCCTGCAGGCGCCGGAGCGCTTCCTGGCCGTCGCGCGCGGTCTGGATCTCGAAGCCGTCCGCGCTGAGCTGGTCGGCCAGGAGCACGAGCAGGTTCGGGTCGTCGTCGACGATGAGGATGCGCGGCGCCCCGGCACCGCCCCGCCAGCTGCCGGTCAACACGGCCGCAGGATAACGCGGCGATTCGGCGCCTCCGGCTATCCGAAGGTCAGGGCGCCTTCGGGTTGACGAACCGGCAGCGGTCGAAGAGCGGGCAGCGCTCGTGCTCGGGCCGCTGGGCGTGGCAGATCTTGCGGCCGTGCCGGATGAGATTCACGTGGGCCTCGTACATCTGGTCCGGCTCGAGCATCGCCAGGAACACGTCGTGGGGATCGGTCTTCGTCGTGTACTTCGGCAGCAGCCCGACCCGGCGCGAGACCCGCTCGACATGGCGATCGACCGGCATCAGCGGCAGCCCGAAGCAGAACAGCAGCATCACGCTCGCTGTCTTCTTGCCGATGCCGGGGATCTGGGTGAGCCAGGTTCGGGCCTCGAGCGCCGGCATGTCGCCGAGGAACTCGAGCGAGTGGTCGCCGCGCTGTTCCCGGATGAACCGCAGGGCCGCCTGGATGCCCTTGGCCTTCGAGACCGGCAGGCCGCCGGGCCGGATGACCTCGATCAGCTCCTCGAGCGGCGCCAGCTCGATCCGGAGCCAGTCGGGAAGCACGCCGTCGGGCAGGCCGTTGCCGCCCCAGCCGGGTCCGGGGCTGTGGCGCTGGATCTCGGCCGTCGGGTAGGCCTTCCTGAGCTCGCCGTATGCCCGCTCGGCATTCACGTCGGCGCTGTTCTGGGTGAGGATCGTCAGGACGAGCTCGGACGTCGGGTCCCAGCGGCGCTCCCAGACCGGCCGGTCGTAGCGCTCGGCGAGCTGGTCGAGGACGTACGTGGTCAGCCCGGGCCGGGTTCGATCCAGGCGCTTGACCCAGGCCTTGATCGGGTCGGGCCGGCGGCGCTTCGCTGGCTTCCGTCTCGCCGGCTTCCGTGTGGCGGCGCGCTTCGTTGCCGGTCTTGCGGTGGCTGGTGTGGCGGGACTCACCGCCTGATTGTCGCCGCTCCCGCGCTCTCGGTGATGCGCCGCGCAAGGCGCTCGGCGCAGGCCTCGATCGGCGCGGCGCCGGCGGCCATGGCCTCGTCGAGCGAGATCGGGCGCTCGTGGACCGGGATCGACTCGGCGCCGACGGCCGCGAGCGCCGCCGCGCCCTCCGGCAACACGCTGCCCCCGACGGCGACGCACCGGACGCCGGCCGCGCGAGCGCGATTCGCCACGCCCAGCGCGGTCTTCCCGAACGCGGTCTGAGCGTCGATCCGGCCCTCGCCGGTCACGACCAGGTCCGCCCTGGCGAGGGCCGCGTCGAAGCCGGTCGCGGCCATGACGAGCTCGATCCCGGGCCGCAGCCCGAACGCGCCGAACCGATCGCGCAGGCTGAGCAGCGCGTAGCCGACGCCGCCGGCCGCGCCTGCCCCGGGCGTGCCGCGCTCCTCCCGGCCGGTGGAATGATCGAGCGCATCGGCCCACCGCCGGTTCCGTTCGTCGAGGGCCTCGACATCGGCCGGCGAGGCGCCCTTCTGGGGGCCGTACGTCGCGGCCGCGCCACGGGGTCCGAGCAGCGGGTTGTCGACGTCGCACGCGACCTGCAGCGCGACCTCTCCGAGGCGCGCGTCCAGCCGGCCCAGGTCGATCGACGGGGTCAGCTCGCGACCACCCACCTCGGCCTCCGTCACGTGGCCACCGAGCGCCTCCACGATCCCGCGACCGCCGTCGGTCGTCGCGCTGCCCCCGATCCCGAGCGTGATCGATCGGGCCCCGTCGGCGATCGCGGCCAGCAGCAGCTGGCCGGTCCCGAGGCTCGTCGCCCCGAACGGGTCGCGCTCCGCGGCGGTGAGTCGGGAGAGGCCGGACGCGGCCGCCATCTCGACCACGGCCTCGCCGCCCCCGGCCCGCTGCCCGTGCCCGTCCCGCCGGAGCCAGGTCGCCTCGATCTGGCGCCGGATGGGGTCCGACACGAGCGATCGACGTCGTTCCCAGCCGCCCGCGGCCTCGATCGCGTCCAGCGTGCCCTCGCCGCCGTCCGCCAGCGGGGCCAGCGCGATCGTGTCGGCAGGCCGCGCCCTGGACCAGCCGGCCGCGAGCGCCCGCGCGACCTCCACCGAGGAGAGCGTGCCCTTGAACGAATCCGGCGCGAACAGGACCCTCACGCGGCTGCCGCGACCCTCAGCGGAGGTCCTTGTAGAAGAACGTGGCGGCGCCGGGCTCGCCGGTCGT
>JBKPRF010000031.1:0-6562 GCA_046734475.1 Chloroflexota bacterium | reverse complement strand
GCCCGCGTCGACGAGGCTGGTGAAAGGCGTGTCGGTCCGCTCCGAGGCGATCCGGACGTCTCGGCCCAGGAACCGCAGCCCGCGGTTCCGCAGCAGCGCGCCCGGCACGAGACCGGCCTCGGCTGCGACCTGGAAGCCGTTGCAGATCCCGAGCACGAGGCCGCCGTCGGCGGCGAAGGCCGAGACGGCTCGCATGATCGGGCTGAAGCGGGCGATGACGCCCGCTCGCAGGTAGTCGCCATAGGCGAAGCCACCCGGCAGGATGACCCCGGCAACGCCCTCGAGCTCGGCCTGCTCGTGCCACAGGGCGATGGCTTCGCCGCCGGCGAGCTCGATCCCGGCGAGGGTGTCGCGATCGCAGTTCGACCCCGGGAAGACGACGACGCCGATCCGGGTCATCGGCGCTCCACCTCGAAGGCCTCGATCAGCGGGTTCGACAGGAGCTCGCCGGCGAGCCGATCGACGGTCGCCCGGGCGGCACCCTCGTCATCGGCCGACACCGTGAGCTCGATGCGACGGCCGACCCGCACGGCGGAGACGCCGTCGATCCCGAGATGGCCGAGGCTGCCCTCCACCGCCCGGCCCTGGGGATCGAGGATGCCGGCCTTCGGGGTCACGTTGACGGCGAACCGGAAGTCGCTCACGGGCCGATCACGTCCTCTCGCAGGTATCGCTCGAATCTCGCCCCCGTGATCCGCTCGAACGCCTCCACGTAACGGGCCCGGGTGCCGGCGACGACCTCGTCGGGCAGGGCCGGCCCGGGTGGGGTCTTGTCCCATTCCTGGACCTCGAGCCAGTCGCGGACGAACTGCTTGTCGTAGCTCGGCTGCGGCCCGCCGGGCGCGTAGCGGGACGCATCCCAGAACCGCGACGAGTCCGGCGTCATGACCTCGTCGATGAGGACGAGCTCGCCATCGATGAGGCCCATCTCGTACTTCGTGTCGGCGAGGAGGATGCCGGCGCGCTCGCAGGCCTCGGCGCCGTGGGCGTACAGCGCGAGCGCGATCGCCTCGACCTGATCGGCGATGCGGCGAGCGTCAGCCCTCGCCACGCGGGCGATCTCGTCCACCATCCGCTCGCGATCGATGTTCTCGTCGTGGCCGGCCTCGGCCTTCGTCGCCGGGGTGAGGATCGGTTGCGGCAGGCGATCGCTCTCGCGCAGGCCTGCCGGGAGCCGGACGCCGCAGACCTCGCCCGTGGCCCGGTATTCCTTCCAGCCCGATCCCGCGAGATAGCCCCGGACGACGATCTCGATCGGCAGCACCGTGGCCCTGCGGCACAGCATCATCCGGCCCCGGAGGTCCTCGGCCGCCGGACCCGCCAGGTCGGATGGCAGCGCCGCCGGTTCGGTCGCGACGAGGTGGTTCGGGACGATCGAGGCGGTCCGGTCGAACCAGAAGCGCGACAACCCGGTCAGGACCCGGCCCTTGTCCTGGATCGGCGTCGGCAGCACGACATCGAACGCGCTCAGCCGATCGCTCGCCACGAGCAGGAGCCGATCCTCGCCGACCGCGTACAGATCGCGCACCTTGCCCGATCTGACGAAGCGCTCAGCCGTGAGCATCGGCCGTGGCCTTCCGCTTCGGCGCGATTTCGGTCGGAACGAGGGCATCGAGGCGGGCGATGACCGCCGGCACGTGGCCGAGGAAGCGGCGGTCGTCGAAGCACGCGTCGAGCTCGGCGAGGGTCAGCTTCCGGGCGATCACCGGGTCGGTCGCGAGCAGGTCGCGCAGCGGGCGCCGTTCGTCTGCCGCCTCGAGCGCGATCCGCTGCACGATCGAATACGCCTCGTCCCGGCCGAGCCCGCCACGCGAGACGAGCGCCGTCAGCACGCGAGACGAGGCGTGGAGCCCGAGGCCGCGCTCGATGTTCTCGCGCATCCGATCCGGCCGGACGATCAGGCCATCGACCAGGCCCGCGACCTTCTGGAGGAGATAGTCGAGGAGGATCGTTGCGTCGGGCAGGATCACCCGCTCGGCCGAGGAGTGGCTGATGTCGCGCTCGTGCCACAGCGGCTGGTCCTCGAGCGCCGTCTGGGCGTAGCCCCGCAGGACGCGGGCGAGACCAGCCACGCGCTCCGACAGGATCGGGTTGCGCTTGTGGGGCATCGCCGAGGACCCCTTCTGGCCGGTCCTGAATGGCTCCATGACCTCACCGATCTCGGTGTGCTGGAGGTTCCGGATCTCGGTCGAGATCCGCTCGAGCGTCCCGCCGAGGATGGCGATCGCGGTGAGGAGCGCCGCGTGGCGGTCGCGCTGGACGATCTGCGTCGAGACGGGATCGACGTGCAGGCCGAGCCCGCCGAGGACCTCGGCCTCGATCCCGGGGTCGAGGTGGCTGTACGTGCCCACCGGGCCCGAGAGCTTGCCGGTGCCGATCTCGTCGACGGCCCCGGCCAGCCGGCGTCGGCCGCGATCGACCTCGAACGCCCAGCCGGCGACCTTGAGACCGAACGTGGTCGGCTCGGCATGGACCGAGTGGGTCCGGCCCATCATCAGCGTGTCGGCATGGTCCCGGGCCTTCGCCACGAGGACGCCGATGAGGCGATCGGCGTCCCGCAGGAGCAGCTCCCCGGCGGCGCGAAGCTGGAGTCCCAGCGCCGTGTCGAGGACATCCGAGCTCGTGAGGCCGAGGTGCAGGTATCGACCCTCCGGCCCGACCGACTCGGCGACCTGGGTGACGAACGCGATGACGTCGTGGTCGGTCGTCTGCTCGATCTCGGCGATCCGCTCCACGTCGACACGGGCGCGAGATTCGATCGCGGCCAGGGCGTCGCCGGGGATCGTCCCGTGACGGGCCTGGGCCCTGGCGACCTCCAGCTCGACCGCGAGCATGTGCTCGAATCGGGCCGGCTCGGCCCAGATCGCGCCCATCTCGGGCAGCGTGTAGCGCTTGATCACGAGGCTCGGCTCATGCGGGCGCACTCGCCGCGAGCGGCAGGTCACGCGCGATGTCGTGTCGGCGCTGCAGTCCATCCCAGGTCACCGCCTCGACGGCCTGCTCGGCGTGCTCCCGAGCGGCGGCGAGGGTCGCGCCCCGGCCCACGACCGTGACCACCCGGCCGCCGTTCGTCCCCCAGCCGCCCTGTGGCCGCTGGACGGTGCCGGCGTGGAACACCAGCGCCCCGGCGCGCCTGGCCGTGTCGAGGCCGTCGATCGGGTCGCCCCGACGCGGGTCGCCCGGGTAGCCCTCGGCCGCGAGGACGATCGCGACCGCCGCGCCCGGCAGCGCGGCGAGGCGCAGCGGCATGTCCGGCGGGAGGGCGCCGCGGGCCGCGGCGAGGAGGATCGGCCCCAGTGGGACGGCGAGGCGCGGCAGGATCGCCTGGGCCTCGGGATCGCCGAGCCGGACATTGCACTCGAGGAGCGCCGGGCCGTCGGCGGTCAGCATGAGCCCCGCGTAGAGGAAGCCGCGGAAGGGCGTCCCGCGCCGGGCCAGCTCGGCGAGGATCGGCCGATGGACAGCGGTCAGCACGGCCTCCACCGCCGCGTCGTCGAGGTCGGGCAGTGGCGAGTACGCGCCCATGCCGCCGGTGTTCGGGCCGACGTCGCCGTCGCACAGCCGTTTATGGTCGCGGGCGGCGGGCAGGGCGACCGCGCGGGTCCCGTCGCAGATCGCGATGACGGTCGCCTCGCGCCCCTCCAGGCGCTCCTCGATGACGAGGGCCGGGGCGTCGAACGGCCGGCCGTTGAGGAATCCGGGCAGGAGGTCGAGCGCCTGCTGCGTGGTCTCGGTGACGACCACGCCCTTGCCGCCCGCCAGGCCATCGGCCTTCAGCACGGCCCGCGCGCCTCCCTCGGCGAGGGTCCGGACGAACTCGATCGCCCCGCCCAGCTCGTCGCCGGCGAACGCGCGGGCGCGGGCCATCGGCACGCCCGCCGCCGAGGCGACCTCGTGACAGAACGACTTGGAGGTCTCCAGGGCCGCGGCGGCCCGGCCGGGTCCGAACACGGCGATCCCGGCATCCGCCACGGCGTCGGCGACGCCGACCGCGAGCGGGCCCTCGGGACCCACCACGACGAGTTCCGCGGCAAGCTCGCGGGCCGCAGCCACGACCGACGCGGGATGCAGCGGATCGACGCCCGCGAGCGATCGCACCCGCGCCTCCGTGGCGATGCCGGCACTCCCCGGCGCCACGGCCACGAGGTTCACGCCCGGCTCCCCGCCGAGCTTCCAGGCGAGGGCGTGCTCGCGGCCGCCCGAGCCGACGACGAGGATCCTGGTCGGCATGACGAGGCTCACGCGATCCGGGCTCCCGCCGGGCGGCGCATCGGCCGCCAGGCCCGCTCGATCGTCTGGGTTCGATCCGCACCGACCGACACGAGGACGATCGGCACCCCGGCCATCGCCTCCAGCGCCGTCACGTAGCGGCGGGCCTGCTCGGGCAGGTCGCCGAGCGCCCGAACGTCGTGGATCGGCGCCTCCCAGCCCTCGAACGTCTCGTACAGGGGCGTCGCCCGGGCGAGGACCTCCGCGGACGACGGCCAGTGCTCGAGGCGGCGGCCGTCGACGTCATACGCGACGCAGAGCTTCAGCTCCTCGATGCCCGAGAGGATGTCGAGCTTGTTGAGCATGATCGAGCTCACGGAGTTCACCGCGACAGCGAAGCGCAGCGGAACGGCGTCGAACCAGCCGACACGGCGGCGCCGCCCGGTGGTCGTCCCGACCTCGTGGCCCCGGGTCGCGATGCCGTCGCCGATCTCGTCCGTGAGCTCCGTCGGGAACGGCCCTGACCCGACCCGGGTCGCGTAGGCCTTCATCACGCCCATGACCTCGTCGACCTGGAGCGGCCCGATCCCGCCGCCGGTGCAGGCCCCGCCCGCCACGGCGCTCGAGGAGGTCACGTACGGGTAGGAACCGTGATCGAGATCCAGCAACGTGCCCTGGGCGCCCTCGAGCAGCACGTGCTCGCCGCGCGCCAGCGCGGCCTGCACGAGCCAGGTCGTGTCCTCGAGGTGGGGCTCGAGGCGGTCGCCCCAGGCGGCGGCCTGGTCGACGAGCGTATCGAGGTCGAATCGGACGCCGTCGAGGCGGGCGAGCGCGGCGTTCTTGTCGTCGAGGACCCGCTCGAGCCGAGCGCGGAGGACCTCGCGGTCGAGCAGATCCGCCATGCGAAGCCCGAGCCGCCACGCCCGATCGGCATAGGCCGGTCCGATCCCGCGCCCCGTCGTGCCGACCTTGTTGTCGCCGAGCCGCGCCTCGTGGCCCTTATCGAGCGCGACGTGGTACGGCATGATCACGTGGGCCGCGCGGCTGACCCGGACGCGCGAGACGTCGATCCCCCGGGCGGTGAGCTTGTCGAGCTCGTCGATGAGCGTCGCCGGGTTCACGACGACCCCGTTGCCGATGACCGACGTGATGTGGGGGTACAGCACCCCCGACGGCACCAGGTGGAGCTTGAAGACCTCGCCGTTGCTGACGATCGTGTGGCCGGCGTTGTCGCCGCCCTGGTAGCGCACGACCATCGCGACCTGCTCGGCGAGGAAGTCCGTGGTCTTGCCCTTGCCCTCGTCGCCCCACTGCAGCCCGACGATCACCGAGGCGGGCATCTAGAGGGCGCTCGCGATCGCGACCTTGGCCGGGCATGGAATCGAAAGATCCCGGGCCCCTGGCCTCGGGATCTGGTTGCAAATCTCCCGTGGGTCGCCGCCGCCGCGGCGGCGATGGTTCTGCCGGTCGCTCGGCCGCCTCACGGGACGGACGACGCGCCCTGATCGCGCGATCGCAGGACCTCCCCTGTCCGGTCCGCCTCCGATCGCGGTCCGGGACGGACGGAGTATACCGGCGGGGCGGGCCCCGCTGTACGATCCGCCGAGCACCCCCCGTCGAGGAGATCGCATGTCGATGTTCGACCCGCGGACCGCAATGCTCATCCATGCCCACGAGGAAGACCTCGTGCCGTTCCAGGAGACCTCGGTCGACGCGCGTCTGCACGAGGACGTCGCATCGCATGATCCGGAGCTCAAGTGGGCGCGGGCGAGGCGCTTGTTCGCCTGTCCGAAGTGCGGCGAAGAAGTCCTCGTCGTCGAGCCGCAGGACGGCGAGCTCGCCTGAGCTCAGCCTGCCGGCCAGCGTTCCGGATAGATCACCTGGTCGCGCGGCAGCCGGGCCTCGCCGGGCTTCGATTTCGGCGCAAGCGCCGCCTCGGTCGGATGACCGACCTGCACGATCGTCCGCACGAAGCGATCTGACGGGAGGCCGAGCAGCTCGCCGACGGCGGACGCCACGTCGCGCCGGACCCAGCTGATGCCGGCGCCGAGCCCCAGGATCGAGGCGGCGATGAGGATTCGCTCCGCGACCCGCCCATCGTCATACGCCCGGGAAACGGCGTAGTCGTCCTGCGGCAGCACGATGGCGATGGCCACCGGCGCGGTGGCGAGGCCGCGCGTCTGCGGCAGGCCGGCCTCGGAGATCCGGGTGATCACGCCGCGATCCCGGATGACGACGAACCGCCACGGCTGCGAGTTCGTGCTGCTCCCGGTCCATCGCGCCGCATCGAGGATCGCGTCGAGCTCCGCGTCGGTCGGGGGCTCCGGGGTGAACTCCCGGAACTGCCTGGTTC
>JBKPRF010000030.1:0-2114 GCA_046734475.1 Chloroflexota bacterium | reverse complement strand
AGATCGACTGGGCCGAGATCGTCGGGCTGTACGACGAGCTGTTGCGATTGGAGCCCAGCCCGATCGTGGAGCTGAACAGGGCGGTGGCCGTCTCGAAGGCGATCGGGCCGGCGGCGGCCCTGCCGATCCTGGACGCCCTCGCCGCAGGTGGCGAGCTCGACGGCTACCACCTGCTCGCGGCGGCCCGGGCCGACACGCTGCGGCGCCTCGGACGGAACGCGGAGGCGGCCGCGGCCTATCGGGAGGCCATCGCCATGGCGCCGACCGCCACGGAGCGGACCTTCCTCGACGGCCGCCTCCGCACGCTCCTCAGCTAGGGTTGGGTCGCCCGCCGGCGATACGAGCCGAGCACCCGGACCATCGTCGACACGGCCCGGAGATCGTCGAGGGCTGCCGCCGCGTCGGGCGCGTCGGCGGCGGCGTCGATGTCGGCCCAGAAGACGTACTCCCAGGCCACAGTCCGGCTCGGCCGGGATTCGAGGCTCGAGAGGTTGACCCCGCGATCCGCGAAGCAGCGCAGCGCGGCAAGCAGCGTCCCCGGCTCGTTGCGGACGGCGAAGGCCAGGGTGGTCCGGGCCGGCCCGTCGGCCGGGACCGCCACGCCGAGGCCGCTCCCGGTCACGCCGTCCGGCGCGACGACGATGAACCGGGTCCGGTTGTCCGCGACGTCCTGGATCGCGTCGGCCAGGATCTCGAGCCCGAACGCCGCCGCCGCGCGGCGCGACAGCACGGCCGCGGCGCCATGCTCGGCGCGTTCGGCGATGAGCTTGCCGGCGCCCGCGGTGTTGTACGTGGTGAAGAGCGTCCACGGCCGGCCGCGCATGTAGCGCTCGGCCTGGCCGAGGGCCTGGATGTGGGAGTACACCCGCTGGATGCCCTCGAGGGCCTGGCCCGGCATCGCCGCCAGGCACAGCTCGATCGGGACGACGACCTCGGCGACGATCGCGAGCTGCTGATCGAGGAGGAGGTCGTACACCTCGCGGACCGTGCCGTTCACGAGGTTCTCGATCGGCAGCACGCCGGCCCCGGCCTGTCCCCGCTCGACGGCGTCGAACACCTCCCGGAACCCGGGCACGGGCAGGCGCGGTCCGTCGCCGAACGCCGCGACGACCGCGTCCTCGGCGAAGGCCCCGGTCTCTCCGGCGAAGGCGATCAGCCCACGAATGGGACGTCCTCGTTCGTCGACTTGTCCAGCTCGCCGCGGCGGCCGTGGTGGTCGGCCGCCCGACCCTTCCCGGCGGTCTCGGCAGCGCCGGCCCAGTGGGACTCGGCGAGCATCGCGTTGAGGGCGTCGACGTAGGCCTCGATCGAGGCGGCGATGATGTTCGTGCTGCTGCGCGCGCCCTCGTAGCGGCCCTCGCCGCGGGGACCTTCCCCGCCGGCCGGCGGCGCGATCGACACTGTGACCTGGCCCTCGGCATCGGGGCCCTCGGCGAGGGCGTGGACGTCGTAGCTGACGAGCCGGGGATGGCCCGCGAGGATGTCATGGAGGGCCTCGTCGACGGCGCGGTAGAGCGCGTCGACGGCGCCGTTGCCTTCGGCGGCGCCGCGCCAGTGGTGGTCGCCGGCCTCGATGACGACGACGCCCCGGCTGCGGACGTTGCTGCCCGAGGTCACCGACCAGCGGGTCATGTGGAGCGTCATTTCGCGCGCGGACATTCCCTACCTCCCGGGCATGACGGTGGTGAAGTGGCGTTCGTCGCGCCGCCGGAGCTCGGCGCCGCGCTTCCAGATGGCGTACTCGAGCGAGTCGCCGAGAGCGATCGCCGAGGCGGCGATGATGTTCGTGTCGGAGCCCATGGTCGACCATTCCGACGAACCGTCGGTCGATTCGATCGTGACCCGGGTCTTGGCCGCGGTGGCCGCCCCGGAATCGAGGATCCGGACCTTGTAGTCGTACAGGTGGACGGTGTCGAGGACCGGGTAGAACGCCCGGAGCGCCTTCCGGAGCGCGGCGTCCAGGGCGTTCACCGGGCCGTTGCCGTCCGCCGCGGTGTGCAGCAGCTCGCCGTCGACCTCGACCTTGACGGTCGCCTCGGCCCGCAGCTCCGCGCCCGAGCGCTGCTCCACGAGGCAGGTGTAGTCGACGATCCGGAAGGGCGCCGCGTAGTCGG